>CAYLVC010000064.1:0-12099 GCA_964387005.1 uncultured Dehalococcoidales bacterium
GCTAAAATAAAGTCATCCAGTTCCCGGGCATTGGTAAGATTACAGCGGGTCTTGCCTGAAACCAGGATTTTTTGCCCTGGACCGGCTGTTTTTTCAAGCAACAAGACCCGGGCTCCCTTTTCCGCCGCACTGCCGGCGGCCATCATGCCCCCGGCCCCCGCACCTATTACTATTACCTGTTTTTCGTCCATATTCAGGATTAAACGTAACATACTGCCAGGGTAATTTCAAAAATACCCGGAGGCAAGCCCAGGCACGCTCTCGTTGTTTTGGCGGCACACAGCCACTATCACCTTGATATACACCTTCATAGCATTCAGGCTGATTAAGCGGGGGATTTTTTCTGCGGTTTATTTTATAATTAGGAATATCATTCCGTATTCCCGGTAAATATTTGAGCAAGGTGCAGAATGCAGCTACCCCTGGACAACATAAAAGAACAGATCGAAAAACTAAGAGAGACGATCAATTACCATAATCAACTGTATTACGCCAAAGATGCCCCGGAAATCAGCGATGCGGAATACGATCAGCTCTTGCATGTCTTGCGCAATTTGGAAGCCAAACACCCTGAGTATATTACACCTGACTCTCCTACCCAGAGAGTTGGGGCATCCCCTGTCCAGTCCCTGGGAATCGTGGTGCACCAAAAACCCCTGCTTTCCCTGGCGGATGTGGGTAACAATGAAGAGCTGGAAGCCTGGTACAAAAGGGTGGTCAAACTGCTGGATGGTGACCGTTTTGATTTTATGTGTGAACATAAGATTGACGGTCTGGCTGTTTCTCTGACCTATGTCAACGCCAAACTTGAAATCGGGGCCACTCGCGGAGACGGGCTCCGGGGAGAAAATATAACACAAAACGTGCGCACAATACGCAGTGTGCCCCTGGTTCTGAGGGGCAACCCTCCGGCCAGACTGGAAGTACGGGGAGAAATCTACCTGCCCAAATCGGGCTTCAATAAAGTCAATGAGGAACGGGCAGCCGAAGGCTTGCCACTTTTTGCCAATCCGCGTAATGCGGCTGCCGGCTCGGTCCGCCAGCTAGACTCTAAAATTACCGCCAGACGGCCCCTGGATATGTATGTCTATACCCTGGGCTATGCCGATGATTTTACAGTACCAGCCACTCATCTGGAAATCCTGGAGCTTTTTGTAAAATGGGGTTTCAGGGTCAATCCCAACAACCGCCGGGCAGACAGCCTCCCGGAGGTTGAAGAATACTACCGGCAATGGAACGAACAACGGCAGGATCTTCCTTATGAGGCCGACGGGATAGTGGCTAAGATCAATCAGATACCCATCCAGGAACAACTGGGAAGCGTGGGCAGGGAACCCCGCTGGGCAATAGCCTACAAATTCCCGCCCCTTGAAGGGACCACCCAGTTGAAAGAGATCAAGATCAGTGTAGGCCGCACCGGTACACTTAATCCTGTAGCAGTGCTTGACCCTCCCCTGTCGGTCGGGGGAGTGACAGTCAGCCGGGCGGCGCTGCACAACGAAGACGATGTACACCGCAAAGATATCCGTGAAGGGGACACGGTAATAGTTCGCAGGGCAGGGGACGTAATTCCCGAAGTAGTGGCTCCGGTTAAGAACAAACGCTCAGGACTTGAAAAAGAATTCAGCCTTCTGGAAAAAATTGATTCTAAATGCCCCTCCTGCGGCTCGCAGGTCTTCCCCCGGGCGGCAGATGAGGTGATGTATTATTGCACCAATGCCGCCTGTCCAGCACAGTTGCAGGAGCATCTCCAGCATTTCGCTTCCCGCACAGCCATGGACATCCGGGGAATCGGGGAGTCCATGAGTGAGCTGCTGATTAATATCGGGGTAAAGGATTATTCTGATTTGTATGACCGCAGCATTGTCAATTCCGAAAAACTGGCCTCTCTTGAACGCATGGGTGAAAAAAGCGCCCAAAAACTGATAAAAAACATCGATGACAGCAAGACCCGTCCTCTTTCGAGGGTGCTGTTTGCGCTGGGAATCCGGCACGTTGGAGAGGAGATGGCTGAACGCCTGGTAAGGAACTTCAACAGCATCGAACAACTTGGGAAAGCCTCGCCCGAAGAACTAATGTCCGTTCCTTCCATCGGGCCAAAAATCGCTGAGAGTATTATCGATTTCTTTAAATTGGAGCGGAACCGCAACATCATCCAGAGACTGAAAGATGCCGGAGTCAGGCTGGCAGAGGAAAGACCGGCGGATACCGGCGATTTGCCGCTGTCCGGGAAGGAATTCGTTATTACCGGTAGACTTCAATCTTTCAGCCGGGAAGAAGCTGAGGAAAAGATTAAAGCCCTGGGAGGCAGTGCTAAAAGTGATGTCACCCGCAAGACCAATTACCTTGTGGCAGGAGAAGACCCCGGCTCCAAGCTAAACAGGGCCAGGACAATGGGCATTGAAGTGATAGATGAGGACCGGCTGCTGGAAATGCTGGGGTTAAAAAAGCTACTATGATATTAATAGCAGGACTGGGCAACCCCGGAAAAGAATACTCCGCCAACCGCCATAATATAGGTTTTCTCTGCATCAACCATCTGGCCAGAAAACAGCATATCGCTCTGGATAAAAAACAGGGCAACGCTCGCATCGGTACAGGTACTATAGAGGGAATTGAAGTCGTACTGGCCAAACCGCAGACCTACATGAACCGCAGCGGACTATCCGTTAACAGCCTGATGCAAAGATACCGCCTTACGCCTGATAAACTGATAGTGATACATGACGACCTCGATCTGCCCCTTGGCAAGATACGCATCCGGCGGGACAGCGGCGCCGGGGGTCACAATGGCATCAAGTCCATAATCGCCGAACTTGGAACACAGGACTTTTCCCGCATACGGGTAGGAATCAGCCGCCCTCTACATGAGGGCGAAGACACAGAACAGAGTATCGTAGAGTACGTTCTGGGGGATTTCAGCGAGGAAGACCAGCCGGTTATCAACGATACCATCAGCCGTGTGGGTGAAGCAGTGGTCTGCCTGATGACAGAAGGTCTTAATTCCGCCATGAACAAATTCAACTCTGTTTCCTGCAAGGGGACGCCTTAAAGGGGAGGCCTTGCGAGATTGGGACATAAGGATGGAGATGATTTGATAGCCAACATCGCCGGCTGCATAACCCGCCGGGAGGGAAGAAAATTTTTAAAACTGGATGAAAGTACGGACGAGTCCGGGATTACATCCTCCATGCTTAAACATGGGGAAAAACTGTCTCTCTATATACATATTCCCTTCTGCCGCAAGCTTTGCCCTTTTTGCTGTTTCAACCGCTATCTTTTTCAGGAAAACAAAGCCCGTGAATATTTCGTTTACCTGAAAAAAGAGCTGGATATCTATCTGCAAAGGGGATTTGTGTTCGAAAGCTTTTATTTCGGCGGAGGCACACCGACCGTGCTCATGGATGAATTGACGGCTTTCATTGATTATTTGAGATCCAGATGCAGGGTAAAGGAAATTTCCCTGGAAACCACCCCGGCTGAACTCACACCGGAGACAATAGCCAGGTTAAAAAGCTCCGGTGTAAACCGTCTCTCACTGGGCGTGCAAAGCTTCGACGACAAAATGCTCGAAGCCATGGGACGAACTCAATGCTCGGCCCGGGAAGCCAGAGAAAAAATCCTGCTGGCCCGGGGGCAGTTTGATACCGTCAATATCGATCTCATTTTTAATTTTCCTTTCCAGACTCCCTCCCTGTTCGAGGCTGATGTTGCTGCATTCAAATCACTGGAACTGGACCAGGTCACTTTCTACCCTTTGATGCCTTCACCCCACAAAAAAAGCGTCATGGAGCGTAAGTTCGCCAGGGTAAATAACTCGCTTGAAAAAAGGTATTATGATATCATCCTGCGGGAAATCTTGCATGCCGGATACCTGGCTGCTACTGTCTGGTGCTTCAGCAAGGACAAAAGGATGATAGATGAATATATAGTGGACCACGCTGACTATGCAGGCATCGGTTCCGGCTCCGTCAGCCTGATAAATGGAAGTTTTTATGTTAACACATATTCTTTGACCAGATATTCAGACCTGCTTAAAAACAATCAGTTGCCCGTTGTTCGCCGGCGCAACCTGTCCAGCAAAGAATATGCCCGCTATTACCTTCTGACCAAACTATTCGGCACAAGGGTTGATAAAGAGCAGTTCCGCCGGCATTTCGGGGCGGATATTCACCATCAACTGGGGCTGGAATTGCACCTGCTCAAACTGGCAGGTGCAATCAGTGAAAATGATCTTGAGATCAGGGTCAAACCCGGTGGTATGTACACCGTTAACGTAATGATGAGGGAGTTCTTCGCTTCTCTCAACAGCCAGAGGGAATACTGCATCGAGCACCAGATTTGAATAGACAACCTGGAGGAGGGGAATTATGAGCGCCGGAAGGATTGTGTTACTGGTTTTCGGTATTCTGTTCATCATGGCTGCCTTTGGCCTGCTTTTAAGCGGCGGAATACTGGTAGCGGTGGATTCGGCTTTCAAGGACCACGATGGATTTTTCACCACGGGATTTCAGCAGGTCGAAGCCGGTTCTTCTATGATAATATCAGAGCAGGCTGAAATCCGCATGGCGCCCAACTGGAAGATATATAACAAAAACCCCATCACCCTCAAGATAGAAGCTTACAATGACCAGAGCGGCAGGCCGATATTTATTGGAATAGCCAGGGAATCCGATATAAGAGCTTATCTGAAAGATCTGTCCTACGATGAAATAACGGGTTTCGACTTCGAAAACGGTGAAATAGAATTAAGACACCGCAGCGGCAAGGACGGTTCAGCACCTCCAGCAGATGACAATATCTGGGTAGTTTCCGCCTCCGGGACCGGGAACCAGACCCTGACCTGGGATATTGCCTCCGGCGAATATTACCTGGTTATCATGAATGCTGACGGATCATCTCCCATTGAAGCCCATATTTCCATCGGCGCCAGGGTAGCCGGCATTATTAAATCCGTGGGAATAGGTCTGATTATTGGCGGAGCAATAGCCTTGATAATAGGTGGTATAATGATCTTTTTTGCCGCACGGGGCTGGTAGTACGTCCATTTGCCTTTCAGCTTCTTTTTAAAGTATATTGTTTTTTGAAAGGTGAAAGGAGAATCCAATGGAAAAATCAGTCATTATTATCGGGGCAGGGGTTGCAGGGCTGGTAACCGGGATTTACGGACAAATGAATGGGTATAAAACCCGGATTTTTGAAATGGACATCAAGCCCGGCGGTCTCTGCACAGCCTGGGAACGTAAAAATTATATCATTGACGGCTGCCTGCACTGGCTGATTGGAACATCTCCGGAATCCGAGTACTATCGTCTCTGGCAGGAAACAGGGGTAATTAAAAACCATCAATTCCTGAACATGGAACGTTTTTACCAGGTAGAAGGAGCAGACGGTAAAGTCTTCACTTTATATACGGATATTGACCGGCTTGAAAAGCACATGCTGGAAATCGCCCCCGAGGATTGTGATATCATTCATGAAATTGCCGCGGCAGTCCGCCATTTTAAGCGTTTCAATCCCCCGATAGGCAAACCCGCTGAGCTGACTTCTCCAGTGGACAACCTCAAGCTATTCAAATCGATGAGTCCATTCATGGGAGAATTGCGCAAATGGGGCAAGATAACCATGAAAGACCTGGCCATGCGTTTTAAAAACCCCCTTTTACAACAGGCCTGGCAGTCTATCTGGTTCCCTGAATTCTCCTCTGTGTTTATGATTATCACCCTGGCTGATATGACCAAAAAGAATGCCGGTTACGTCACCGGAGGTTCGATGGAAATTTCCCTCTCCCTGGAGAAGCGTTATATTGAACTGGGGGGGAAGATCAACTACGGGTCCAGGGTAGACAAGATACTGGTTGAGAACAACAAAGCCACGGGAATAAAACTGACTGACGGCAATGAACACAAAGCAGACTACGTTGTTTCAGCGGCTGACGGTCATGCCACGATCTTCAACATGCTGGAAGAAAAATATATTGACGATACCATACGTGGTTACTACCGCAACATGCCTATTTTCCCGAGCCTGGTGTATATCGGACTGGGAGTGAACATGCCCTTCCAGGATTTGCCGCAAATCATCTCCGGCCTGGTATTCCCACTGGACAAACCGATCAAGGTTGGAGAAAAAGAACACACCACGCTGAATGTGCGCATTCACAATTTCGATCCGTCACTGGCGCCTGACGGCAAAACTGTCCTGACGGTCTCTTTCGAGTCCGAGTTCAATTACTGGGAAAAACTGAGCCAGGACAGGGCAGCTTACAAGGCCGAAAAAGAGAGAATCGCTGTTTGTGTGGTATCCGCACTTAACAAACGATTCCCCGGTCTAACCAACAAGCTGGAAATGTGGGATGTGGCTACTCCGGTCACTTTCCAGCGTTACACAAACAACTGGCAGGGTAGTTTTGAGGGATGGCTGTTAACTCCGCAGAACATGACACTTCAGATGAAAAAAACTCTGCCCGGACTGGATAATTTCTATATGGTCGGCCAGTGGGTTATGCCGGGAGGAGGACTCCCCAGCGGACTGATCAGCGGCAACCACCAGATTCAGATTCTTTGCAAACGCGACAGGAAGCGATTTACGGCCAGTACATCTTAATCCTTGTTTTCATCCAGGTATACCGGTATGGTAAAACTGAAAGTAGATCCGCCCGAATTGCTTTCAGCCCAGATATTGCCCTTATGCAAATCGACGAACATTTTACTCAGAGCCAGCCCGATTCCCAACCCGCTCAATTCCTGCCCTTCGGGCGATTTCCGGCGGTAAGGATCAAATACATCTTTCAGATCATCCGGTTTGATGCCTCTCCCCGTGTCTTTGACCTGGACCAGTACCATCCCCGGTTCTTTCTGCGAGGCAGAAACCTCGATCATGCCCCTGGCAGTAAACTTGATGGCATTGCTTATGAGATTGGTCAGTACCTGCCTTAGCCGGCTCCTGTCTCCCATCACCAGAGGTAAAACAGGCACAGTTGAAACCATCGTCAAACCCCTGGCAGAAGCAACGGGAGTCATTTCCGATACCATATCCCTGATAAGTTCAGCCATATCAAGGGGCAAAGGATTGATTTTCAGCATGCCTATCTCGCCCCGGGCCAGTTCAATCAACTCGTTTATACGCTGCTCCAGGTTCAGAGATGCCCGCCGTATGTTCTTGACCAGCGCCTGTGGAATCCTGGTATGGACTTCCGGTTCGAGCAGTTCACTTGAGGCCAGTATCGCTGTGAGCGGAGTGCGTAACTCATGAATCAGAGCCCTTGTATACCTGGTACGTTTTTCCATTTCATCCTGCAAGCTTTTTCGCAGCAGGTATTCTTCCTGGTAAAGCGCCTCTATCTTGCGCTGGGTCAGTTTCCGCTCGGAAATGTCACGGATAGTTATCATTTGAGCGGACTGTCCGTCATAAATAATATTCCCGACTGAAATCTCGGTCTCGATCACCTGCTGGTCTTTGCGTTTTAATCTGAGCTCGTAAACATCGGGAACGCTCTGGCCGGACAATCGTTTTGCATAACGTTCAGTGACCATTGCTATATCCTCTTCCGCCGCAGGAAAAGGCATTCGTTTGCCAACAAAATCATCGTGAGTATAACCCAGGACATCCAATATGGTCTGGTTGGCAAACTTGTACGTGCCGTCTTTCAGTATAACCACACCTTCATTGGACTGTTCCACCAGGGCGGAATAGCGGGACTCGCTTTCACGCAGTTTTTGTTCCATTCTCCGGCGCATAGTGATATCCCTGAGCACTATCAAGCGGCCGGTCAGATGTTTCTGGCTGTCTGTAAGGGGCATAACATTGACATCCAGAAATATTTTGGAACCGGCGGAATCATATTCCAGTTCAGTATTTACAAAAGCCCTTTCTGATGACTGAATCAAATCCAATTTAGGACTGACAGCATCCAGCCGCTTGCCTGAGGCAAATTGTTTTTCCACGTTCATAAGTCTGGCAGCGGCAGGGTTCATATCCACAATATAGTTTTCATGGCTGATTACGATTATTCCGTCCGGAAGGTGTTCCACCAGTTTCACTCTGGCTGCCGGGATAATATCCATGAAGCGAAGGCGAAAAATAGTAACGGCATATAATCCCCCGGTAATGAGGAAGCAGAACGGTGTCAGGTCCAGACCCTTAACCGGGCTAAATCCCAGGACATAGGTAACATTGCCCGCTACAGGAACAAGTATCCCACCTAAAATAGTCACTAACTGGCTGCGCATTATTCCGCGGGCTTTCAGGGCAGCCTTCACAAAAATGGCTATCCCCAGCAAGATCAGGACATAGATATAAGTATCGTATATCCAGAATCCAATGCCATGTTCCCACACCAATACCACAGACGAATCCGGAGAAAAATAGATGTTTCTCCAGATCAATCCATGCCATTGATTGGTCCAGACGCCGACCAGAGTCAGCACCGGGATAAAACACAACAGAGCCAGGTTGCGGGAACGCTTCCACCATTCCGAACCGGTAAAATCAAGGGCAAAGGCAAACCACATCACACCGGTGGTGACAATGCCAAAATATTCCATCCGCCCCCAGAATATTTTGGTAGCCAGGTCCACACCACCCGCCTCGAATGATCGGCAGATAGTCCACCAGGCACCAGCCATCAGTAAAATAGTGAATGGAATTTTGCCCGGGCCAGAAGGACGAAACAAAAAAACTACAGCATAGATGAGCCCCAGTATCCCCGAGATAATAAAGACCAGTGAAAAGGGGGGAAAATTATACAGCATATCTCTTCAGTCCCTGAAATTCCTCCATGCTACATCCATGCCTGTGCTTGATTCAATTTGATATCTTATAATAATACTTTATCAGTCTTATGACAATTTGAAAAAAGGCACAACTTCTATCTGTTGTCGTCAAGGCGCAATCTCTATCACCCACTCACTCTTTGCTAATCATTCTCTGCATGTTATAATCCAGACAGCATAGTATTGATGTTTCTCCTTGACAATTTCCAGTATATTGCAACAAAACAAATCGACATAATCATTATCTACCGGTCAAGCAGCAATTCAGGTAGGCCGCAGACCGCAACCATCAACAAGCAAACCGGAGGAAAGAAATGTCTACGATAAAAGCCGTGCACGCCAGAGAAATCCTGGATTCGAGAGGCAATCCTACGCTCGAAGCGGAAGTGGAGCTTCTGGATGGAACCCTGGGCATCGCTGCGGTCCCTTCCGGTGCCTCCACAGGCAAATATGAAGCTGTAGAGCTCAGAGACAATGACCAGGCAAGATATAAAGGTCTGGGGGTGTTGACAGCGGTAAATAATGTAAACCGCTATATTGCGCCGGCGATCATAGGTCTTGAGTCCACCGATCAGATAGATATCGACCAGCACATGATCAAAATCGACGCCAGTCCCAATAAATCCAACCTGGGAGCCAATGCTATCCTGGGTGTCTCTTTAGCCGTAGCCAGGGCTTCTGCCATCTCAAGAGGGCTGCCGCTATACCGCTACCTGGGAGGAGCAGGGGCCTGTACTCTGCCCGTGCCGATGATGAATATTCTCAACGGGGGCAAACATGCCGCCAATTCCACCGATTTGCAGGAGTTTATGATCGTGCCCACCGGAGCTGACAGCTTCTCACATGCCCTCCAGATGTGTGCCGAGATTTATCAATCCTTAAAGCAGGTCTTAAAAGCCAGAGGACTGAACACCAACGTGGGTGATGAAGGAGGTTTTGCTCCTTCACTTGAATCCAACCAGGAGGCACTGGAGGTTATTATCAACGCTATCGAGGAGGCCGGCTACCATCCCGGCGAGGACTGTTTTATCGCCCTGGACCCTGCTTCCAGCGAGTTCTACAAAGACGGCTCGTACGTTCTGGAACGTGAAGGCAGGACACTGAACAGCGAGGAGATGGTAGATTTCTATGCCAGATGGTCATCCATATATCCCCTTATCAGTATCGAAGATGGGATGGCTGAAGATGACTGGGCTGGCTGGCAACTGCTGAACAAAAGAATAGGGGAAAGAGTGCAACTGGTGGGGGACGACCTCTATGTCACCAATGTCAGGCGTCTTGAGATGGGGATTGAGCAAAAAGCCTCTAATTCGGTATTGATCAAACTGAACCAGATCGGTACGCTGACTGAAACGCTGGAAGCCATTCGCCTGGCACAGCAAAACAACTGGACGGCGGTAATCAGCCACCGCTCAGGTGAAACTGAAGATACCACAATTGCGGACCTGGCCGTAGGACTGAATACAGGGTTTATCAAGGCGGGCGCACCCTGCCGCTCCGAACGCATAGCAAAATATAACCGCCTGCTGCGCATCGAACAGGAACTGGGGCGCAGCGCCAGGTACGCTGGTATAAAGGCATTCTGCAACATAAAAAGGTAGACTATGAAAGAACTGTTCCCCGGTATTTATCAGCTTGTCCTGCCTTTAACCGGATTTGACCCTGACTCAATGAATGCCTACCTTTTCCGCGACAACGACGGTTATACGATAATAGATACAGGCTGGGATACCCAGGCACTGGTCAAGTCTGTACAGGAACAGCTATCAGAAAATAACATCCGGTTTTCCGAAATCAGGAGGGTCCTGGTTACCCACTGCCACCTTGACCACTTTGGCATGATCGGGCGGTACAAAAAAGAGAATAATGCCGTTATCTATCAGCATGAGAATGAGAGCAGCCTGATCAAGGTCCGTTTTTCCGGGGGAGACCGTTATTGGCCGCTTACGGAAGAATTCCTGCGAACCAACGGAATGCCTGAATCAGAGTTGACCCCAACCAGCTTCCAGCTGCCTCCTGTTTCATATCTTCCCGACACGGATGTTCCGCTCAAGGGAGGTGAAATAATAAATGTGGGCAACTATCATTTGAAAGTAATCAACACACCGGGTCATACTCCCGGGCATTGCTCCTTTTATGAACCGGACAAGAAACTACTGTTCAGCGGCGACGTGCTCCTTCCTACTATCGCCACAAACGCCGCTATGCATGTCCAGCATATTGTTAACCCGATCAATCAATACCTGGATTCCATCCGGGAGCTGCAAAAACTGGATATAGATCTTGTTTTACCCGGGCATGAAGATGTTTTCTCAGGCCACCGAAAACGTATAGATGAGTTGATCCGGCACAGTATAAAGAAGAGCCGGAATATCGTAAACTCGTTTCAGGATTCAGTTCCCAAAACCGCTTACGAAGTATCCAAATTAATTGCCTGGTCATCCGATAAAAAGACCAACAACTGGACCAGGCTGTCCGATTGGGATAAACGTTTTGCCGTTCTCCAGACTATCGCTCATCTGGATGAGCTGGCTTATAGCGGCAAGCTCATAAAATTGAGTAAAAGCGGAACAACCTGTTATCAGAAACCTGGATAATTTCTTTTTTCCTGTGTTTATTTTAACTGTAAGGAGGAGATAATTATGACAATCAAGGTGGGAATCAACGGATTCGGACGGGTGGGCAGGCTGACACTCAGGGCCCTCAACCGTTATCACCAGGGAGAACTGGAAGTAGCGGCCATCAACGATCTGACCGATACAAAAACCAATGCACATTTGTTCAAGTGGGATTCAAGCTACGGACAGTATCCAGGTGAAGTAACCCCCGGCGATAATGCCCTTATCGTAGACGGGAAGGAAATCAAGGTTTTTGCCGAACGCGATCCGCAGAACATCCCCTGGAAGGAACTCGGAGTGCAGATCGTAGTTGAATCCACCGGACTCTTTACGGATGCCTCTAAAGCAGCCGCCCATATTAAAGGCGGCGCTAAAAAAGTCCTTATCTCAGCCCCTGCCAAACAGGAAGATGTTACCATTGTACTTGGAGTCAATCAGGACAGGTATGATCCCCAAAAGCACCATATTATCTCCAATGCCTCCTGCACTACCAACTGTCTGGCTCCTGTCGCTAAGGTCTTGCAGCAGAACTTCGGTATCATGAAAGGTTTAATGACCACTATTCATGCTTACACCAACGATCAGAGGATTCTCGACCAGCAGCACAAAGACCTGCGCCGTGCCCGCTCGGCCGGGATGAGCCTGATTCCCACCTCCACCGGGGCAGCTAAAGCCATTTCACTGGTCATGCCTGAACTCAAAGGCAA
>CAYLVC010000065.1:0-12094 GCA_964387005.1 uncultured Dehalococcoidales bacterium
CGATAAGTATTAGGGGCCAGGGCATAAGGCCAGACGGCATCCAGAGCGGCCTGGCCTGAAACCCGGTGGTCAACGCTGGAAAAATAGCCACGGAAACGATAGTAGGGATCATTGGTGAGTACTATTTCCGGGCGATACTCCAATATCAAGCGTAAAAGTTCTTTTCTGAACTCCGGAGTATACTCAAGGCTAAGATCCGGGTGGCGTAAAAAAATAACCTTTTTAACTCCGAGTACTTTGGCAGCTTCCATCTGCTCCTTTTCCCGGACCAGTGACAGTTCCTCTGACCTTTGAGCAGGATCACTTGAGGCTTTATCGCCGTTAGTACAAATGACATAGATCACATCTTTCCCTTGTCGCGACCAGCCCGCAACTGTTCCTCCAATCCCCAGGTCGTTATCAAACGGATGGGGTGCTATGGCCATTGCATACACTGAACTATTATTCATGGCTATTCCTCCTTTCAGCGCAGTTTATCAATTTTGATATACGCAAACCAGGCTGGTGATTCTTTTATTCAAGAGGCGAATCATCCTCCTTCACCGAGAGACAAAAGACATTCGTCCAATAGTTTCATCAGTTTATTTTTTTTGTTTTCATTCATATCAGCGCGAGTTAATTGGTCCTTGATCTCAAGTAGTTTACTTTTTAAACTAAAGGCCAATTTCACACCGGCAAGATTTAGTCTCTGCTCATTCACCAGGTACTTGATTATTTTCAAACGAGTAATATCATCATCTGAGTACATTCTCGTCCGTTTAGATGTTGATGGGTCAAGCACTTTAGCCTGTTCGTATTTCCGTATTGTTTGAGGATGTATACCGGTTAGCCTCGATGCTACACTGATAATATAGACGCCCCTCGATTTTTCCATTAACGCAACACCTCTTATTTCATTAACACCTAATTTCGTTAAAGTTATTCACTATCAGTATTTTACCTGCCAGGCAGTTGCTATCGCAGTTCATCCATTAACATCTCGATATTCCTTTTTCACTTAGCGGTCGCTGTATTATCGATCCCGACTTGTTTTCTTCAATGATCAGGATATTTACCTCTTTGGCCCCATCCGGCAGCTCGTCCTTTTTGATACTGATCATCGTCCGATCGGTTTTCTCACAGACCGCGTAATCCCTATTAAATCTATTCAGGGTTACCTTTATAGACTCACCTCACTATTAGACTCGATTATGCGTAATTCCTCCGATGGTTTATTGATTGGCTATATTCTATCATATGAAACTTGACATTCATATAGCCACCTATTCCATTTTCCAAAAACAAGGGATATAATATGCGTACAATGATGAGGTCTGAGTGGTCTGGAACCCTGGATGTAGAAAAGATGTAATTAAGAAAATGTACAAACATGGTCACGTCTCAAATTCAATAGATTCAGGCGGGCGGGTGCCTGAACAAATTCAGGACGACTAAACGTGGGAAAAACCCGCCCCTACGCCAGGGTGAATCATCAAATTTCCGCGCAACATTAACGTACGTATTCAGAAAACAGCCTATTTAAAAAAGACCAATATGAGGTTGGATATTAACATTTGACACGCAATCTTTATTTATGCGGACAGTAAACATAGAGGGTAAATGGTAAAAACAGGCTGTATGGGCGATAATATACTCAAGGAATAAGCCCATGGCACATAATTACAATCACAGCCTATCAACCTCAGGCAACAGGTTAAAATACGGTATAATTCTGAGCCTGGTCATATTTATAGCGGAAATCATCGGTGGTTTGCTTTCAAACAGCCTGGCATTGCTGAGCGATGCCGGACACGTTTTCGCTGATGTTATCGCACTGAGCCTGTCCTGGTACGGAGTGCGGCAGGCCGCCAAACCGGCAAACAGCCGTATGACCTTTGGATATCACCGCGTAGGCGTGATTGTAGCCATCATCAACGCCCTGACAATCCTGATCATTGCCGGGGTGATTATTTATGAAGCCTTTGTCCGCTTCCGTCAGCCTCCTGAGGTAAAAAGCCTTCTTATGATGGTTGTAGCTCTGGTGGGTCTGGGAGCCAATATCCTGGTCACGTTCTGGTTAAGGAAAGCGCAGCGTTCAAACATAAATATCCGCAGCGCATTCTGGCATGCGGCGGGTGATGCCCTGGCCTCCGTGGCCGTGATTGCCGGCGGGCTGGTTATCATGCTGACCGGTTGGAACTGGATGGATCCCCTGGTCAGTGTCTTAATAGCCCTGATAATACTCTTTGCGGCCTGGAGTATTTTCAGAGAGGGTTTTCGCGTTCTGCTCGAAGCTACACCGGCGGACATTGACGTTGTTGCGATGATAAATACTCTTAAACAGATACCTGGTGTAAAGGATGTCCACGATGTCCATGTCTGGAGTATTACGCCTGAACTCAGGGCTATGAACGGGCATGTCATGATAGGGGATGTTTCAACCGGTAAAGCCGCGGAAATCAGGATGGAAATCGAGAGGGTGGTACGCGGGAAATACCGGATTGAGCATACTACGCTTCAGATGGAATGTTACGGCTGCAAGTCAAAAGAGCTCTTTTGTGATTTAAACAACTGCGACCACGATGACGGTCAGCCCGGGAAAAAAGGATAAAGATCCCCCGATCTCACGGTCCGGGTGTTTGTTGTTCCGGGAAAGTGGCCGAATAAGAAAGAGGCCAGGTTTCCCCGGCCTCTTTTCTGACTAATCTTAAGCTACTTTATTTGTTTTTGACGTAGCAATCCCGGCAGTAGACCGGCTTGTCACCGCGAGGCTGAAACGGGACTTCGGTCTGTTTGCCGCACTGAGCGCAGGTTGCGGGGAACATCTGGCGAGGACCGCGGCTCATGCCGCCGCCACTGTTGCCAAAACGCTCAGACCTTCTGTTCTGACGGCAGGAAGGGCAGCGCTTGGGTTCATTGGTATAACCTTTGGACGCAAAAAACTCTTGCTCTTCTACCGTGAAGGGGAATGTTTTACCGCAATCGGAACACTGGAGACTCTTCTCCTGAAATGCCATTGGGATGACCTCCTTAAAATATTCTGGGTTCGTGTTGGGGTCATCCAATGCTCGGGGAATCGCAGGAAAATAACCAAGTATCGGTAACCTTAACACACCTCCCCAATATCATACCCCAAGAAAATGCGATTTGCAATAGGGCTTTCCCTGATGAAATAAGGTGCGTAACTGGTGTTTCCTGGAAGCTGTATGCTTTAATAGGAAGAGATGCAGCGGGTGACCAGGTTATGATTGGATCGGAACAACTGTTTTAACATAGTTCAGAGGCGGAAGATGCTGGAAAGAGACAACGGCAAGCCGCAGCTTATTGCGGTTGACAGGCAGAATCCTATCGGGTTAAAAACGGTATTCAGTCTTGAAGGCGATACTGCCAGGGCGGAGATTCTGCTTAATGAGCATCACCAGGGACCTGAACACTATGTACATAGAGGTATCCTGGCCTTTCTGATGGATGAAGGAATGGGCTGGATCTCGCGGCACGGAGCCGGCATCAACAGTGTTACAGCCAGAATGGAAATAGAGTACCATAATCCGGCGCGGATAGATAGACCCCTGATTCTAACCGTGCGTATTACAAAAAACAGCAGAAGGTTGGTTGAGATAGCATCCAGGATCGAAAGCAGCGATGGCATATTGATCGCTGAAGGTACCTGTTTGCAGTATGTGGTGGGAATGAGTCCCGATTAGCGGAATCACCGCTGCATTTGTTCTATTTGATTATACAATTCCTCTGTTATGGGAGTAGAAACGCCTGACCGAGCGCCCTCCCTGAGGATGGTCCCGCCGAAAAGATCCCCTTCATGCAGCCGCCGGCCGCACTCAATATCCCGCTGGAAGGATGTCCGGGTTTCGGAGGGGAAGGTAAGGGCTTTCTCCAGTGACTGAGATATGATGTCCTCAGGGAGCCGGATGGACTTATTGATGGCGATGGCCAGGATTTCCTGCATGATTCCCTTTACCCGGGCTTTCAGCCCGGCATCATCCATGATTTCACCCAGACTTTTCCCGGCAGCTGCCGAAACCAGGCCGAAGGCGGCGATGAAGATGTATTTTCCCCAGATTGCGGGGTATGGATCATCCCGCCAGTCCAGCGAAAGGCCCATCAACCGGAAGAAAGATTTGAGGTTTTCTCCTGAATAACCGGGGAATAGGGGATCAGGGCCGCAGATGACTGTACCGCTGCCACCGTTCTGATCGATGACTCCAGGGCTCAGGATGTGCGTACCCAGATACAGGCAGGATGGCAGGACAATGCCGCTCTCGAGATTTTTTCTGATGCGCTGGTAAATATCCACCCCGTTAAGCAAGGGCATTATGAGTGTGTTTGCCTGCACCTTGGGCAGGATAGACTGAAGAGCCTGGTCCAGGTCGTACGATTTCACACACAGCAGGACGAGGTCCGGCGAGGGGATATCACGCACATCCGCTGTTGCCAGAGCAGGTCTTGCTATGAAGGTACGGTCGGAAGTAATCACCTTGAGGCCGTGGCTCCTTATAGCGCCCAGGTGTTCTCCCCTGGCGATAAAGTAGACCTCGAATCCGGTCAGGTTTTCTCTCCGTACCTTTTCAGCCAGTCTGCCGCCGAAGTAACCTCCCACACCGCCGGTGCCGAAGACGCAGACTTTTTTTATTTCGGGATAGCTGCCTACCATAATGTGATACCTCCTCAATCTATGTATAACGACCGAATTAGTTGCGGATACCTGATAATATACAGTTAATTGCAGAGATCGAAGCTGACTAAAAGCCGAAAGAGAAAGCCGGAGGCAGGATAAGGAAATGGCGGGAGCGGATGGGGGTCGAACCCACCGGGGACACTGAGTGCCCCCCAACGAGTTTGAAGCCCGCGAAGCCCACCGGGACCTATCCGCCCCCACTACTCAAAGCATATAATATCAATCCGATTAACGCAAGGTAAGGAGGGGTAAAACCGGACTTTTTTCAAAAAACCAGCAATTTTTGAAGAAATTTGCATTTTTTTCAAAAAAAACAGCTTCAAACCTATTGACATTAGCTTCAAAATGTTATATTGTTCGTAGTCAATAGGAGGTGAAGCATGGAAGCATATTGTGTTAAATGCAGGGCCAAGAAGGAGATTAAGAATCCCAAAGCTATTACTATGAAGAACAAGAGACCCGCTACTCAGGGTGTATGCCCGACCTGCGGAACCAAGGTATTTAAAATCGGCAAGGCCAAGTAACAGCATTTACTGGTCGAAAGCTGAAGAGCTGTCTTTAGAATAAAAGCGGCCCGGAAAAAGCCGGGGTCCCGTTAGTAGTGTGGCTGTCCTCAAAAAACGCATAAGGATAGCTTTGAGGTGTAATGTACTTTAAAATGAGCCCGATATAGTCATATACGGGCTCACTGGTGTTTATCAGTAGTACCGGCGTGTCAGATTGCCAGCCGGTTGATCCAGTCTTTTTTCTCCGGATACCGCTTCGCCAGCTCGGCTGAGGTCCCATTTTCACAATCTGAATAATCAAACCCAGGCGCCATGGTGGTACCCATCAATGCATAGCGCCCTCCGCTCCTGAGTATACTTCCCTGCCAGGTGTTTTTTGGTACTATCACCTGTAGCCTCTGATCTTGCGTGATATCCGTTCCCAGGGTTATTTCCTGGGAACTGCCATCAGGTAACAAAAGCAGCATAAAGACCGGGTCACCCAGGTAAAAATGGAATATCTCGTCTTCTTTAAGCCGGTGAATGCGGGAGAAGGTATCCGGCGTGAGGAGATAGTAGATGGCTGTTCCCAGAGACCTCTCAACGCTTGTTATTTCTCCCGGTCTCAGGCGGGAAATCAATTCAGCGGAACGGTAGGTCTGGCGGAAGAATCCGCCTTCGGTGGGATGGGGTTCCAGATTGAATTTATGGATGATGTCCTGAGCGCTCAGCATGGATAATTAATTGAACCTTTTTTCGTAGATGACCTGGTCATCGCCGACCATGTAGAAATCGATGATGCGGGCAGCTTCTTTATAGCCTGTTCTCTGATAGAACAGGTTGGTTTTTTCATAACCCGGTTTGGAAGAGGTCTCCACCAGTATCAACCTGCCTCCGGCGTTCTTAATATTACTTTCAGCCGCGGCCATGAGCTGGCGGCCTACACCCTTGCCCTGAGTGTTGTGGTCGACAGCTATCCAGTAGATATCCCAGGTGCCGACCGTGATAGGGGTCGGCCCGTAGCAGACAAATCCTGCAATAGTATTATCTAATTCAGCTACCAGGGTGTAATACCCGGAGTTATCCGGATCATGCAAATAATCGTTGATCACTTCTTCCGCCAGGACTACCTCGGACTCGATAAACTCCGGGGTGTTTTTAAGGATTTTCCGTATGGCGGCTTTATCCCGTGCGGTCATAGGCCGGATATTCATTTTCTGGTTTTCCTTTTGACGGCAAACTCAACTATTTTTTCAATAAACTGGCTGTAGTTCATACCGGCGGCAGCCGCCTGCAGGGCTGCGCCGCTTCCGGGACTGATATCGGGATTGGGATTTACCTCCAGGACATGGAAATTCCTCTGCCAGTCCTGTCTCAGGTCCACCCTGGCATAGCCCCGGCAGCCGGTAAGTTTGAAGGCCTCTTTAGCTATCCGTGTGATTTCACTACGCTCTTTCACCTTGATTCTGGCAGGGCAAACGGCTTTAGTGTTGCTGAAATATGGGCTATCCTCTTCCCATTTGGCTTCGAAAGTCAGGATGCGGGGTTTGCCCGGAGGAAGGGTGTAGACTATCTCGGAAATGGCCAGCAGGGAAAGCCTTTCATTGCCAATTACGGTGGTATTGAATTCGCGCCCGTCGAGGAATTCCTCCACCATCACGCTGCCACCGAAGAGGGCACACATTTTAGATACCTGCTCTTCAAGCTCAGCATGGTTGTAAACAACGCTTTTCTCGGATATGCCATGGCTGGCGTCTTCAGCCATAGGTTTGACGATACAGGGGAATGCCAGTTCAAACGAAGAGAGGGTACAGGCAGTCAAGACCTGATATCCGGGGGTGCAAATCCCGGCCTTCAACATCAGGTCCTTGGTTCTGGCTTTGTCCAGTGCCAGGTCGAGGGCAGCAGCGGGGCACCCCGTAAATTTATATTTCAGCTCATCCAGCAGTCCTGCCACCTGAGCCTCGGTGCGGGGACTGCCGTCGAAGCCTTCGAAAAGATTGAATACCAGCCTGACATCCAGGCTTTCCAGCAGTTTTTTTACTTTTTCCAGGGGCGGCAGGAGAGGCACAAAAACAGATGAGTAATTCAACTCCGCCAAGGCCTGGCCTACGGCTTTAACTTCGTCCATGACACCCAGCTCTGCCTTGAATTCACCCATTTCGCGGTAGCGGCCCGGCTGGGGTTCATTATACAGGACGGCTATTTTGGGGAGCACAGGGAGTTTCTCCTCAAAGCGGTCTCCAGTATCGAGCCGATTACCTCGCTGTGACTGATGCCGGCCAGGTTGGCCATAATAATAAGATCGCTGCTGCGCGGGTTCAAACCGGCCAGCGGGTTGATCTCCAAAAAGTAAGGAGTACCGTCCCGGCTGACACGAAAGTCCACCCGGGAGAAATCACGGCATTCCAGGACTTCAAAGGCTTTCTGACTGTATTGCCGGATTTTAATCAGGGTCTCAGCTGCCAGCCTGGCCGGGCATTCGTAGTCAACCAGCTTCTCGTAGTCCCGTTTAACTTCCAGCGAATAAACGAAATTGGAATTCTTTTGACGCGGTACAACCCGCATAATACCCAGGATTCCAGGGGGACTATTGCCGATCATTCCTACTGTTACTTCTTCACCGGCAATAAACTCCTCAACCAGCACAGGCTGATGGTATTGGGAGAGAAGCCCGGTAACCAGTTTTTTCAGTTCCTGCGGGGTTTTGACCAGCGAGTTTAACCGTATTCCCTTGCTGGAACCCTCCCAGACCGGCTTCACAAAAGCCGGGTAGGGCAGGGTATCCCATTCGGTGGCGTCAATATTAGCGGAGGTTATCACCCGCCAGGCAGGTGTGGAAATACCTTCCAGGGAAACGATCTTCTTGGTGAGGTGCTTATCCAGGCAGACAGCCAGGCACTGGGGGTCTGCGCCGGAATAAGGGATGTCAAGCATCTCCAGGACCGAGGGCACCTGGGCCTCGCGGCCACGGTAGCTCCCCAGTCCTTCGGAGATGTTGAATACAAAATCGACTTTTTGGGCGAGGACATTGGTTAAAAACTCCCTGCCTCCGCCCAGCAATATCGCAATATGCCCGGCAGCTTCAACAGCCGCCTTGATGGCATTTACCGTTTCTAAAGAGTCGTATTCCTCGAGTGCATCTTCCGGTTGATTCTTTCCTTGAGTTACAGCCTCTTTAAGATCGTACGAGAGCCCTATCTTCATTTGCTACAGCTTCTTTTGTCTGAGGCTCTACTTTTTCCGTATGTACTTCGACTCCCGGCTGTGATTCAGCCGCCGGCTGTGTTTCAGCCGCCGGATTACGGAAGGTTATGATACGACCCTGATAGTTCCTCAGTATCAGTCTTTCTTTTGTCTGTGAAAGCACATAGTCCGGTTGAAGGGAGACCTTACCGCCACCTGAAGGCAAATCGATGGTGAAGGTAGGTACGGCCAGACCGGATGTATGCCCTCGCATACCTTCTATGATCTTGATACCCGTTTCTACGGGAGTGCGCAGGTGCTCGGTACCCTGTACCTCGTCACACTGGAACAGGTAGTAAGGACGCACCTTGGCTTTCAATAGACTGTGTGAAAGCTTAAGCTGAGTCTCTACCGTGTCGTTGATACCGCGCAGCAGTACCGTCTGGTTATTTACCGGTACACCGGCCCTGAGAATCATATCACAGGCCCGGGCAGCTTCCGGGGTGACTTCATTGGGATGGTTGAAGTGGGTATTAAACCATATCGGCCCATATTTGGACAACATATCACACAGTTCGCTGTCAATACGCTGGGGCAATACCACCGGATAACGCGAACCAATACGTATCATTTCCAGGTGCTCGATCTTTCTCAGTTTGTAGAGCACCCTTTCCAGCCTGTCGGTAGATAAGGTTAGGACATCGCCGCCGGAAATGATAACATCCCTGACCTTCGGGTTATTGCGGATGTAGTTCAGCATAAGTTCGATTTCTTCTTCTTTACGTACCCATCCTCCGTATTGCCACTCCCTTTTGCGGGTACAATGGCGGCAGAACATGGGACAGATATCAGTCAACACCATTAGCACTCTATCGGGATAACGGTGCACCAGTCCGGGGACAACCGAGTCCCTCTTTTCTTCCAGTGGGTCCTCTTCACCCATGTCAGCCTGGGTTATTTCGTCAAAACAGGGGATAGCCTGCTTTCTGACAGGGTCGTTACGATCTTCCGGATTAATTAACGAAAGATAGTAAGGAGTAACGGAAAAGGGGTACCTGGTGATGACCAGTCTGATTTGCTCTTGTTCCTTAGCTGAGAGGGGGATGTATCTGGCAAGCTCCTCGACCGTAGTAATACGGTGCCTGAACTGCCATTTCCAGTCGTTCCAGTCCTTCTGAGGGACCTGTTTAAAGAATTTGTCCTTAAGATTAAGGACGCGTTTACCAGGGGGCTCTTCTTCTTCTTCTACCTCGAGGTTATCGTGGCATAAGGGGGGGTCAATCAGAGACTCCGAATCAAGGGCGGTTGCAGTAGATGCTGTCATTTTTCTCCTTATAATATATTTCATATATTTTTTGATGCTATTTCCAGACACACTGGAATATAGCATCTAATTTATGTAATATCATGTTATTACAGGAATGTCAAGTGTTTTTTTTCAGGTCTTTTTTTGAGCTTCTAAAAGAGATTTTTCAGGTTGTTTCCGGACGGTATTTTTGGACACCCGGGAGGCAGTTCGACAGGCTGTTTTGGGGAGGATGGTATTTCCGGAAAATGGTCTGGATTTATACGGATATGCCCTCAGAAAGAAAGCCGCAGCCCAGGGTCAGAAATTTGGAATCCTTACCCGTTCTGTTCCAGGATCAGCCGCTGACCGTGTTCAAAGAGGACTCCGGCCCTTTCCGGTGGATACCTGGTTTCCAGGTAGGCCTTGAGGGCTTCCTCCGGGGTGATGCCTTCCAGGGCGCTTTTAGCCAGGCGAAGGCGGTTCTCCCGTTGTATCTCCCGGGTGATATTCAGGTAGTACGCTTCCGCGGCGGAGCTGCGTATCTCATTTTCCCTCAGTTTGCCGGACGGATTGCCGGAGAGAGAAATATTGATCCTGACAATGGCGTCTTTGATCTTTTCGCGGGAGGCTTCAATTTCCCTTAAGACCGTAGTGGTAGGGTCCAGCTCCTGCGGGTCCAGTTTAATATTAAGGGTAAAAAAGCGCCTCGCGCCAATGGATTGAAAATCGTAGCTTACCTGGCGTTTCCCGCCGTCCGCTCCATTTTCAATGTTTACCAGGTAAAAGCCTTTTTCATCATCCGGTCCGGCCGATTCGTCCCCGAAATCCAGTCTTTCCAGGCTGCCGCTGTAGATCACGGGTGGAAATTCGTTCAGTACCTGCCTTTTATGAATGTGACCCAGGGCAACATAGTCGAAAGCCGGATTGGCCACGCTGCCGAGCAGGAGCATGTGCTCCTGTCCGATGGACATTGTCTTTTCCGAGCCCGTAGTGGCATTCATTACCCAGACATGGGCGGCCAGGATGGCTGGAAGAGCCGGGTCCAACCCGGATACCTGGTCAAGAATGATCCCGGTCAGTGCCTGTTGAAGCCGTTCATTGATCTGGTTAAAGTCCAGGCTGCGCTCGCCCGGAAGAGTCTCTTTACTAAGCAAAGCACTGCGCCTGACCCAGGGCAGGGCCACGACCTGAACCTCCCCGCTGCGAGTCTGTACCTTGTATATCCCGGGGCGTCCAGCCAGGTAAACCCCCGGCACAGCCAGGGTATCGAAGATCTCGGTAGCGGTGGCGCGTCCCAGGGCGTTGGGCAGATCATGGTTGCCGATCAGCAGAAACAGGGGCACTCCCCCGGCGGAAAGCCGCTTGATCCGTTTGGCGAATTCCCTTTGCTGGGTCTGGCTGGGTTCGCGGTTTTTGTAGGCATCGCCGCAGAAGAGCACCAGGTCCACCTGGTTTTCAAGAGCATAGTCAACCAGGCGGTCGAGAGCGCTCAGAAAATCCTCCAGGCGGGAGGAAAGACCGGTCTGGGGGTTGATGTGGCCGTAGGTCTCAACCCCCAGGTGAAGGTCCGCAAAATGAAGGATTTTCATACCCGCAGCTCCTTGATATTAAACGCCCTACGTTTCGCTTTTCGTTTCATCCTTTGCTGCGGCCCTCCAGATGTGCGCGCCTTCGGCTATGGGTTCACCGGCTATCTTGGCGGCCAGGGTGCCCTTTAGCTCAGTAATGGGGATGCGGATCTGGGCCATGCTGTCACGCTCGCGGACCGTGACCTGTTTGTCCTCCAGTGATTGGAAATCTATGGTCACGCAGAAGGGCGTGCCGATTTCATCCTGCCGGCGGTAGCGGCGGCCGATGCTCTGGGTATCGTCATACTGTACCATCCAGTCGGCGCGCAGGCCGTTGAAAACCTCGCGGGCCAGGCTGGCCAGTGGTTCCTTTTTACTCAGTGGAAGAACGGCGGCCTTGACGGGCGCGATGCGCGGGTGAAGGCGCAGTATCACCCTGGGTTCACCGTCGGCAACGTCCTCATCATAGGCATCACAGAGGAAGGCCAGGACTCCCCGGTCTACGCCGGCAGAAGGCTCGATTACATAGGGTAAATAATGTTCCTTAGCTTCTTCATCGTTATACTGTAAATTCTTCCCGCTGCTGTTGGAATGCTGGGTCAAATCATAATCGCCGCGGCTGGCGATGCCCTCCAGTTCGGACCAGCCCATGGGGAACTGGAAATTGATATCGAAGCAGCCCAGGGCATAATGGGCCAGCTCTTCTTTGGCGTGCTGGCGGAATTTGAGATGCTCCTTGCGCATGCCCAGCTTCTGGTACCAGTTGATGCGTTCGTTGATCCAGTATTCAAACCACTGGTCCTGAGTTCCCGGTTTCACAAAGTACTCGATCTCCATCTGCTCGAATTCCCGGTCGCGGAATATGAAGTTACCGGTGGTTATCTCATTACGGAAC
>CAYLVC010000066.1:0-11952 GCA_964387005.1 uncultured Dehalococcoidales bacterium
CCTCAAGCGCCAGCGAAAAAGGCCGGTTTACCCTGTTTCCCCAGAGCGTATGCAGCACCAGTTGATTCCCGGGTGTGCCGCCCGGGCTCGAATTTACGATCTCCATAAGGAGATGGTGCCGGTGCGGCAGGTTTCGGCCCGTGCTGTTCTTCTGCCGTTTAAGGAAATTAACCAGTTCCTCCGCTGCCGCCCTGTCCATGTGATTTTCACGCTGCAAAACATCAATAAAGCCGGGATCTTCAAGCCTGCGGTTGGCAAGTTCCAGGAAATTGCCTATTAGCTCAGAAAAATGAAAGTCCCGGAAGTTCTCTTCGCTGCGCCAGAAAGGCGTGGACATTGCGCCCGGATTCCCTGGCAGGACCAGCACATCATTATGGGTGATGCGTTCGATTCTCCAGTTCTGAGCACCCAGGGAAAAAGTCTCACCCACCTCTGCTTCCCAGACGAATTCTTCATCAAGCTCCCCGATAAGCGACCTCGAATCCTTGTGGCGCAGATGAAAATAACCGCGGTCCGGAATTACTCCCCCCGTGGTATAAATCGTATAGAGCGCTCCTTTTTTAGCCAAGACGGTATTGTCCACACGGTCTATAGAGACCTGAGGTCTCAGTTCACGGATCTGACTGTCGGCATAACGCCCGGCCAGCATATTCAGCACCAGGTCAAACTGGCGGCGGCTCAGTTCTCGGTAGGAGTAGCTGGCCGTCACCTGTGTATAAAGAGCGTCAATGTCCCATTTTTCGGCGCTGACCATGGAGACAATAACCTGTGCCAGTACATCCAGCGGACGCCTGATGGGCTCGATGGTTTCCATATCCTGTTTTGTTATCGCCGGAATCAGTACCGCCGCTTCCAGAAGGTCCTGTGGATGAGTCGGGAAAATGGTGCCCTTGCAGACCTGACCCACCTGGTGCCCGGCACGCCCAACACGCTGTATCGCTGAAGAAATTGACTGGGGTGACTGCACTAGTATCACTTCATCCAGTGCTCCGATGTCGATACCCAGCTCAAGGGAATTGGTGGCGATTACTGCCTTAAGTTCCCCCTCCCTCAGCTTTCGTTCAACCTCATTGCGTATTTCCCGTGAGAGCGAGCCATGATGTACATAGGCAATAGGTGATTTCTCTCCTTCATTGATGTCCAGGGCCAGTTTCTCGCAGAGACGGCGGCTGTTGGTGAAAATCAGTGTAGAAACGTTCCGGCTGATGATCTCTTTAAACCTGGCTACCATAGGAACCCATATTTTTTCACTCTTCCGCCCGATCTCAGGTTCAGGAAACTGCACATGTAAATCGTATTGCCTGATGGCTGGGATAGACACAATTGCTACCTGCCGTGGTACGTAAACCGGATTTTGGGGGTCTCCTTCTACCCTGAACCCGCCGGAAAACATGGCTGCCACATCCAGAGACCTGATTGTGGCAGATATGGAAATACGCTGGAATTCGCCGGAAAGCGGTACCAGGCGCTCGACGGCCGTCATTAAGTATGCGCCGCGTTTTGTACCCAGTACGGCATGCAGTTCGTCAAGAATTACAGTGGACAGCCCCCTCAGTATCGAACGCCCACCCGCAGAACTCAGCATCAGGTTCAGACTTTCCGGGGTAGTAATAAGTATTTCCGGTGGGTGCCTCAACATCCTGGCCCGTTCTGATTGAGGCGTATCGCCGCTGCGAGTTTGAACGTTGATGTTTGGAAAGGCAACTCCGGCCAGATCGAACCTTTTACGAAGCTCATCAAGAGGCCGGAGAAGATTGCGCTGGATGTCGTTATTAAGGGCTTTTAGAGGGGAAACATAAAGAACCCCGGTACGCCCGGCGGCAAACTGCCCGGTAACCAGCTGATTAATAGCCCAGAGAAAAGCTGATAGCGTCTTTCCGCTGCCGGTCGGAGCAGTAATTAGAACATGCTTGTTGCCGGAGATCTGCTCCCAGCTTTGTTTTTGAACCTCGGTCGGTTCGCCGATTTTCTCCCGGAACCACCTTCCGATGAGAGGATGAAAGCGCGCCAGTGCATCCATTTGTCAGTCCTTTAAATCCCATGAAAAAGGGCAGTATCACCTATTATAACGTCTTATGGACATACAATAAATATGCCGTATCATTCGGCTTCTGATGTAGAGTTCAGGAATAGGAATAGAGGCCGGAAAAATGTTGACGAAAACCCTACTCCCGTCACCATTTTTTATTGGAGGAAGCCGGTTTTACTGCTATATCAGGTAAAGGTGGGTTGTAGCTGGAAAGAATTATCCCGAAACCTGTATTATAAGAGTTGTCAGGCAAATTACGGGGTTGCAGAAGACCGGGTTTAGTCTAAGATGACAGAACTAATTCACAGGTATTTTTGTCATCCCGCCTCTGGCTGGGTGAACCACGGGAATGGAGTAGTGAAACATGGAAAAAACGACAGATGTAAACATATCAGAAACTCCTCAGGAGTTGGCTCCGGATTTTGTTGTTATTAATGCACGGGTAATTACAGTAGACGGTCGGTTCTCAATAGCTGAAGCTATAGCTGTAAAACGGGACCGGATACTGGCAGTAGGAACAACAGATGATATACTGAACCTTAGAGGCAGAAATACCCGCATTCTGGATCTGAAAGGCGCTGCCGTTCTGCCGGGGATCAACGAAGCTCACGGACACCTGGTGAGCTTTGGCGAGACCCGCCCGCCTGCTGTGCTGGACCTGGCTTTCCCGAATGTAAAATCGATGACGGACATTGCCCGGCAGATTGCAGATCAGGTTAACAAGATCAAAAAAGGGGAGTGGATCAGGGGAAACGGATGGGATGAAGGCTACCTGGATGAGTGCAAAGCCAGTCCGGGCATCAGGCATCCCGTTAAGGAAGACATCGATCAAGTCTCCCCGCAAAATCCCGTGGTACTGGGTGATTTTTCCTTCCACAATTTGTTGGCCAACAGCTATGCTTTGCAGCTTGCGGGAATTACCAGAGATACCCCTGACCCAGCAGGTGGCAAGATTGTCAGAGATGCCGTTACGGGCGAGCCCACCGGCCTTTTCATCGAAAAAGCCAAGGCCTTGATAGAAACAATTGTCCCGCCTTTAGGTCATGAACAGCGCATTGCTGCTGTCCAGGCAGCTATGGACGACTTAAGTCGTATTGGTGTTACCAGTGTTACTGACGGTTTCGTTTCTCCGGAACTGGCAAAGCTGTACTGCGACAGCTACAGGCAGATGCGATACAAAAACAAGTGGAAAGTCCGGATGAACATGCTGCTTAACTGGAGCGGCTATGGGTTACCCTCGGCACTTGAGGACTTCCAACAGGCTTTTCGCTATACGGGACTGATGAGCGGTTTCGGGGACGATTACTTGAGGATTGCGGGGGTTAAACTGTTTGCCGACGGTCTTCCCACGACAAAGACCGCCTGGATGTTCGATGAATACGCCGGAGGCGGCTTTGGAGGGCTAATCATTAAGGAGATACCCCGGCAAGACAGCGGCAGGAATTGATAGATATAATAAGATTGGTTAACCGCAACGGCTATCAGATTGGTATTCATTGCACGGGCGATCAGGCGGCATGTGCCGTAATTGAGGGTATTGCCAGAGCCCTGGATGAATGGCCCTGGGATGCCCGCCATTATATTATTCATGGCGACTTTGTTCGCACTCAGGACATGGCAAAGATGGCTCAGTATAATATTGGAGTAGCCGCACAAATCCAGATAATGTCTCAAACAATCGAATTTTCCAGGAATTTTCTGGGCATAGAAAAAGCTAATAACCAGTGGCCCCTTGGGTCTTTCTATCGATCGGGCGTCCGTGTAGCCCAGAGTTCGGATATGCCTGTTGTATATCCGGACTGGAAACAGGGAATTCAGAATTGCATATTAAGAGAGTCGAAAGCCTCCGGCAAGGTGTACGGGACCCAGCACTGTATTCCCATTGAAGAAGCCATCCGCCAATATACCATAAATGGAGCCTATCAAGATCACCAGGAACAGATAAAAGGTTCAATCGAGAAAGGTAAATTGGCCGATCTTTGCGTAATTGATGCGGATATATTAAAGACTGATCCGCATAAAATAAAAGATGCCAGAACCCTGATGACAATACTGGGTGGTGAGGTGGTTTATTCGGCAGAACCGTCCGAGTTCAGTTTTTAAAGCAGGGTTTTTATCCGGAAACAACCGTGGAAAGTCCAAAACGGATTCAGAACACATGGCAATTTCTAATTGACCTGGTTTGCCTTTCCGGTCTTTTCCGAAATACTTTCAGGGCCGTTTATATCATCTTTTATGAAGGCGTGAAAGACATACCACTGATCCGCAAAAATCCTGGCCATTTCCTCCAGTGCCCCTATAGTACTCTGGGTCAGTTTAGCTGCGTCCTCGATTATATCCCCTGTAGGTTTGTACTGTACCGGTTTGCCGATAATGCCGAGGAATCTGGTATTGGTGGTGCGGATAAGACCACAGGGTATTATTTTGGCGCCGGTTCTTATTGCCATCGCAGCCATTCCGGTGGGCAATGTCACATATTTACTTCCCAGTTTTACCGGTATACCTTTTTCAAAGCCCGGGCTGTCAATCATCAGGGCAACCGCTTCATTCCGTTTCAGGACATTCAACATCTGGAAAATGCCGTTGCCGGCGCTCATTAATTTTAGTCCGGAGCCTAGGCGCGGTTTCTGGATAAATTTATCCACCTGACCGGATTCGAGATTCTGCACTATGGCAGTTATCGGATAGCCGGTGTGGCTCAGTGCCCTGATTCCAAGGTCCAGATTTCCCATATGCAGCCCGACAATGATAACGCCCTTGCCTTCAGCAAAGGCTTTATCGATATTCTCTGTGCCAACCAGAACAATATCTCTCTCAAAGACACCTTTTTTAGGATAAGCATAACGGAGCATATCGACAATGAATTTACAAAAATTACGCATACCTTGCCGGGCAGTGCTGGACACTTTTGGGGAATTAATGTCCTGATAAAGAATAGCCGCGATGCACTTGTGCATATTGCGCCGGCCACGTGACCAGATACAATAGATAACATCTCCAACCAAACTGGCAATTGGATAGCTTATAAAAGCAGGCAGTCTGCCGGCTGTAATCCTTCCGAATTCAAGGAGATGATAGAGCATTAATACGGCACTCGATTTTATGTTTGTTCCAGATTGCTTTCGCTTTGCGGGAAACTTTTAATTCAGCTTTCTAACCTTGATATCGATGATATTACCATATTGCAGGATTGTCAATTACCGGTTTTAAAGAAGCCGCTGCCGGTTGGCACAACGAAAAATGAAAGCCCCGGTAAAAACAGGGGCTTTCGTGTTACAACCTTCGGTTTTATTAGTTATAAAGTTTCTTCGCCACGTCTTCCATGCCAAGCGCAAGTAGTGTCTCTTTTACCGGTTTACCCGTTTTGGTATCCCATCCCATCTCCGTATAGTATTCGTCGGTCAGGTCAGGCGGATTAATGGTAATACCTGCACGTGGCCCTACGGTTTTGGGTGGGTCCCCAAGCATACGTTTAGGGAATTGCCAGGGCGTAGTAAGACCTTCCCGGATATTGAAAGCCTGGCGGATAGTGTCGATACACTGACCGGCTTTCTGGATTTCATCAAGGTTCAGGTCCCATCCTGAGATAGTACTTAATGCCTCAGCGAAATCATCGATATTGCCATATCCGTCACCGAAGACTACCATGCAGACCCCTGCGGCGTTATAGGCGTGAGAATAGCAGGAACCGATTTTGTGGGGTATACCCCGTCCTCTGGTGGCGTTATGGTCATATTGCGGCATAGCTCCCTTAGGAAGAGGCCCTTCGCCGTTCTGAGTATGGCGTCCCGGTGTGGGTTCTGCAACGTAGCCGATGGCAAAATTTAGACCGCCGCGTGAATCATGGGCGGCGATTTCCTGCCCTCCGACATGCATGGCGAACTGCTCTGAACCTTTGCCAATTTTCTGAGCAGCTATTTTGGTGCCGTCAGCGATAATGTCACCGAAGCCTTCTCTTTTAGCCATTTTTTCCAGCATGGCAACGATATTTTTATGATTGCCCCAGGTCATCTCAAGTCCACCGGTATCTCCCCTGGTGATAATGCCTTTTTCATAACACTCGATAGTAAAGGCAATACAGGCGCCGGCGCCAATAGTATCAAGGCCGTAGCGGTTGCAGATATCATTAGCCATAATGATGGAATCCACGTTGTCGTTCAACAGATTGCCGCCGAACATGGCCTGCGTCTCATATTCAGGCTTGTGAGCGTGGTCTCCCCATTGATATTCAGGATTAGTGCTTTTCTTCATTATGCCGCCGCAGGATATCGGGCAGTGCCAGCAGCCATATCTTCTCTCCTGCCGGGCGATAATATGTTCTCCGTCGATTTCTTTGTAACTAGGGAAGTCCTGCACAGCAGTACCTTCCCAGTTTTTACAGGGTGTATCATCGACGGCAACGGTCATGTTATACATACCGCAGGTACCGAAGTCCTTCATCAACTTGGCCGGGCCCATATTGGCCAAGTGCTTTTTTCGCATGGCAACTGCTTTAGCTTTATCGGCTACCGGTATTTCCAGGCTGCCTTTTAAAGCAATGGCCTTGAGTTTCTTTGAGCCCATAACTGCCGCAAGACCTGAACGGGCCGCTGCGCGGCCTTTGTTATTCATTATAGCGGCCATTAATGAGAGTTTCTCACCTGATGGGCCGATACAGGCAATTTCAACGTCTTTACCCTGCTCACTGCGGATAATATCTTCAGTTACGAAGCTATCTTTTCCCCACAGGTGAGAAGCGTCTTTTATTTCTGCCTTGCCGTTATCTATATAAAGGTATACCGGCTTCGGGGAAATACCCTTGAAGAAGACCGCATCATAACCGGCAAATTTTAGGAAAGGCCCGACATTGCCTCCGGAGTTAGCATCGCCCCAGCCGCCGGTCAGCGGGGATTTTCCTACCATGATGTAGCGAGAACCACCGAGGGCGTCCGTACCAGTTAGAATCCCCGTGGTTAAACCGAGAATCGCATCCGGCCCTAGCGGATCAACTCCAGGTTTTTGTTTATTGAAAAGTATGTGTGCTCCGAGACCGTAGCCGCCCAGATACTTCCGGGCTATTTTTTCATCCAGTGGCTCTTCGGTTGTTGTACCTTGGGAAAGGTCCACCCAGAGAATTTTACCCATAAACCCATGTGCCATGAATCAACCTCCTTTTTCACGATGAATTTTCATATAATTGTTTTATTGCATTAATGAAAATAGAACTGCTACACTACCAAATCGAGAAAATTCTGCTGAAAAGATACATCCTCCAGATAGCGATTCAGAATATGGATAAGGAAGAAGGCCCAAGTTTGAAGGATGGGTTTGAGACAAAATAAACGCCTCTATCTTAGTTAGAGCGTATATATTACGAAAAATCGACTTCATTTCATCTCCTTTTCCAATGCGGGAAATATCTCCGTTTCCAGTGATACCGTCGATCCACCGAGATGGATACCGGCTGTCTACCCTGTCCTTAGCTGGATTTAGGTAATACAGCTCTAGGGAACTGAACTAGTTTCAATATATCAAGCTTTAAGAAATTCGTCAATTTTGTACGGTTTGTATGATAAATGCTTTTTATCCAGGGTTTAAGTGGAAGATGAATGAATCATAAGAGTATGAAACAGACAGATTTACATATTCCTGAAGGTTGTTGTGACCATCGAAATCAGACATTTCAGGTCAATACTCATTTTTTGTGCTGAACAGATGTTTTATTGACTTGCGTTGCTAGATTAGACCAGCGCCTGCAATTAAGCCTTGGCCAGATCAGCCTGAGATCTAACGTATTTTCCTAATCGGCATGCAATGCTTGTTGCAAACACATATGATCTTTAACCAGCTTCTTGATACAGTAAGAATTTCAAATTCTAAGTTTAGACGACATCCTGAAAAAGCCAGGTGCTTAAATAACGTTCTCCCGTGTCGGGTGCAATAACCACGATTAACTTTCCTTTGTTCTCAGATCTTTTTGCTACTTCTATTGCTGCCCAGACAGCGGCTCCGGATGATATACCCGCCAGAATGCCTTCCTCTCTGGCCAGACGTTTGGCAGTAGCCCCGGCGTTATCGCTGGTAACCTGAATGATCTCATCCACCAGCTCTCTTTTAAATATAGCTGGTACAAAACCCGCGCCGATGCCCTGGATTCTATGAGAACCGGGCTTTCCGCCTGACAGGACGGGTGAATCTGCAGGTTCTATCGCTATGGCTTTTAACCCCGGTTTTCTTGGTTTGAGAGCTTCGGAGATACCGGTTATAGTTCCACCTGTGCCTACACAGGCAACCACAATATCCACTTTCCCTTCCGTGTCACGCCAGATTTCTTCGGCCGTCGTTAAACGATGAATTTCAGAGTTGGAAAGGTTATTGAACTGCTGAGGCATATAATAATTAGAGTTTGAAGCTATAAGCTCTTCGGCCTTCTTGATGGCTCCATTCATACCTTCTGCCCCCGGAGTTAGTACCAGTTGAGCCCCGAAGATGGAAAGAAGCTGCCTTCTCTCCAGGGACATCGTGTCCGGCATGGTTAAAATAAGCTTATAACCTCGAGCTGCTGCCACAAAAGCCAGAGCAATACCGGTATTGCCGCTGGTTGGCTCAACAATAACAGTACCCTCTTTTATCAGCCCCTGTTCTTCTGCTGCGAAAATCATGGCCACACCGATGCGGTCTTTAGCGCTGTGAACGGGGTTAAAGGACTCCAGTTTTACAACAACCTCTGCCTGTGCTCCCCGCGTGATGTGGTTCAGCTTTACAATGGGGGTATTACCGATGGTCTCGGTGATGTCTCGCGCAATACCCCTTGTCAGTATGGGCAATTCGATAGTTTTATATTTTGTTTTTTTCAATGGTATGTTTGATTTTGTCATACTATATCCTCCAGTTGTCTTTGAATATTAAGAATTTCAAAAAGTATACTAATATAATCATAATAAGCAACAATTGATATTTAAAAAACTATCACAAAAACAAAACACTGTCAATTATGCTTTGGTTGATCCCTTTAGCTGATTACAGTTTGTAGAATAAACAATATCAAGGACTTTTTTACTGAAAAGCTCGTTCCGGTGATTTCCCTTTCTAAGTTAAAATACTCTCAATAAAGGACAAGGAGAATCAGTCCGGAATGGTTCTGATATTACCGGTGGTGCGATGGGGTAAGCAAATACAGCATTTTCTTAACAGGGGGACAGTCTCGAGACAACTTCTCTGGTTAATGATGAAATAAGCAGGAAAAATGAAAATATCCCCGACGGCCATCTCTCCCGGTCAGTCAGTTGTCTATTACCGGGAGGATGGTGTGAAAAAAATGGGATGATTGCTGGCGCTTAGGGTTTCAACTCCGGGAGCACCAGGTCAAGGTCCTGTCCCGAAGGTATTACCATAACCTTGATGTCTTCTCCAAGTCTATCGAGCAAGATATACTGGAGAACTTGAGGAGTCAGAGAATCTGCGATGGCTTTGTTGGCTGCTACCTGGGCGTCCGTAACGATGCGGATGTACTCAGCTTCTCCCTGTGCTTTAGCCATGCGCGCGTCCGCCTCACCTATAGCCGCGGCTTCTGCCTGTTGAGCTTCAACCTTGACGCGTTCCAGTTTGTTTTTGGCTTCCCATACGGCCTGTTCTGCTGCCACTTTAGCTTCGATGGCAGCCACAAACGTGGCGCTAAAACCGAATTCTGTAATAGATACTGTTTCTGTTATGATGCCCCGCTGTAGTAATCGGTTTGACAGGTTTTCCTGGATTTCATTTTTGACCGTTTCACGATTGAGAATAAGATCCTCTGCAATGTATTTTGCTGTAACCTGTTTTATAGTTTCCTGAACAGCAGGAGCAGCGATCCTGTTAATGAAGTCCAGTCCCAGTGTCCTGTACACCTCTGCGGACATACTCGGGTCCAAACGCCAGTTAAGGGCAATGGTAGTATTAACATCTTGAAGGTCTCGAGATGCCGAAGCTGCGCCGGTTTCATATTTTTCGGTCTGAACTGACATTCTTACGACAGAATCAATAAAAGGTAATTTCATCTGGAGACCTTCATTTAATATCGCACCAGTTACCGCTCCGAAGCGGACGACTACTCCTCGATGCCCGGCGGGAATGGTTGCGAATGATGCGCTGATAATACTGATAACTACAAGGATGATCCCTGCTATGAAGGCAATCCTTCCTCCCAGCAGGCTTCTTGGGTCTCCTTTCATTCCCCGGTTTGTTTGCGTCATATAGATTCCGACGATAACAACAATAATACCGACAACAAGTAAGAAAATCATCCTGGTTTCTCCTTTAAGGTATTAAAAGTGAGTAAAAGGTTACTTCACTGATATACCCATCATATCGCGAACAGCGACTGGTTTGTCAAATCATGGTTGAGCTTTCTAAAAATGCAGGGATAGTGATAGGTAATTGACTTTTTGTCAATCATGATAAAAAGACTGGTGGTTGAAATATCTAAGATGTAAAGACAGGAGAAAGGTAATTCTGGCATGTGAGATTATTAGAGAGGTGTTCCCAATTTCTTGGTTGGTCTCAAAAGAAGAGACATTATAAGACTGATACAGGCTATTATGGCACAGACCAGGAAACCAGCCTGGTAGCTGCCGGTTGAGTCAAAAATGTAACCCATTACAACCGGACCGAGCGAGCTTCCGATTGTATATCCCAGACCCAAAAACCCGAAAATAAGACCATGAGAGCGTAAACCGAAAACTCTGGCTATAAGAGGTGACTCGGAAGTTCCCATACCCCCGAGGGCCAGGCCAAACACAACGGAAAACAAATAAAGCATCCACTCACTGCTTACGGATAACATCCAGAATAAAGTGGCTGCCATAAAAATCGACCCGATGATAAACACTTTTTTATTGCCTATTTTGTCCCCGATGTAACCGCCAAGCACAAAGTTACCCAAAATGGTTATTCCGTTTAGAGTGGACAGTATAGTGGAGGATTTTAACGCCGAAATATTCAGGTCTATCGCATGTGGTACCAGGTGTATCATTATCGAAAATCCGCAGAATCCAAGACAGGTGAATACGGTAAAAGTCAACCAGAACTGTGATGTGCGTACAGCTTCAATGAGAGAAAAGCTGTACATCCCGGGATTGTGTTCCTCTTGTTTTGCTGGAAGTGTGACCGGTTTTAATTGTTCATTTTGAACAGGTTTACGTTTTAGAAACTGGGCGCCTATCAGCATAATAAACAAAATAAGGCAGCCCTGAATGATGTAGGATAGACGCCAGTCACTGGAAGTTATAAGCCGGCTGATTAGAGGAGGTGCAATTAGTCCTCCCGCTCCAAGACCGGATGATACGATACCCGTGATAAGACTTCTTTTTGCAGTGAACCACCTGGCAACATGTGATAATAATGGAACCCAGACCCCACTCACGCCTATTCCTATCACGACTCCGTATATCAGGTATAGCTGCCAGAGTGAGTTTACCTGTGACATCAATAGATAACCTGAACCCAAAAACAATCCACAAACGGTCACAACAATGCGCGGGCCGTATTTATCAGCCAGTCCGCCCATCACTACACCCAGTATTCCACTAAGAATCATGGACAGTGAGAATGCGCCTGCTGTCGTGGCTCTGGCCCAGCCAAATTCATCAAGAAGTGGAGAGAAGAAGACACCAAAAACGCTGTATAGTCCCCATGAAACCGCCATCACGAGGAAGGCGGATACAACCATGGTGTACCTGTTCACAGAACCCGGATCATTTTTGTCGGATTGACTGAATCCGGTATTGATCATTATGAGTTACAATCCCCAGAAATACTGTTTTCGTTCTCAACCCAGTATATCACCGAGGTTCAGGATATGCTAACAGTTGATTCTACATCGGTTGAAAAAGATGGTGAAACGATCAACCGACCAGATCATATTAAGTGCTAAGTAGTTCGAAAACATGGAATAAATGTTATGGAAT
>CAYLVC010000067.1:0-9210 GCA_964387005.1 uncultured Dehalococcoidales bacterium
GGTAAGGTGACCGGAGTCTGCTCGCCGGAGACTCAACCAGACTGTGTTCCATCTGCAATATTTTACGACGTTATATATAGATAACACACTGAGGTTTAAATGATATTATTCACTCTTAGAGTTTATCCGAGGGAAAAGCGATAACGTCATCGATATTGGCTGTATCACACAGGAGCATGGCCAGGCGGTCGATTCCCAGGGCAATACCGCTGCATTCCGGCAGGCTGCTCACCGATTCCAGGAATTTTTGGGGCAAAGCGACCGGCAGTCCGGTCCTGCGCATTTCGTTTATCTCTAGTTTGAAACGCTTCTCCTGCTCGGCGGCGTTATTGAGCTCGCTGTAGCCGTTGGCGATCTCCAGCCCACCGATGAAGACCTCTGCCCTCTCGGCCACCCCGGGATTGCCGGGTTTTAAACGCGCCAGGGAGGCGCATTCCGCAGGATAGTCCAGGATAATGACAGGCCGGTCTGCCGGAAAGGCCGGGATTATTTTGTCGACCAGGTCTTCATCGAACCTGAGCCCGTCGAAGTTTTTAACAGGGTCCCAACCTGCCCAGTTTTGAAAAGCCTGGCTGACACTGACCCTGGGCCAGGGAAGGGAAAGGTCAATCTGCCGGCCCTGATAGGGCAAAATCATGCCTCTGCCAAACAGCAAGGAGAGAGACACTACCAGGTTTTCGGTATCGGCCAGAATCCGCCGGTAATCGGCGTCGGCACGGTACCATTCGAGCATGGTAAATTCCGGATTATGCTGGCAGCCGCGCTCGTCTTTGCGAAAACAGTGGCAAATCTGGAATATTTTGGCGTATCCAGCCGAGAGCAGCCGCTTCATTTGCAGCTCGGGAGAGGTGGATAAAAACCAGCCTTCCGAGGTATAAGGATGGATAAACTGCTCGGGAGCAATGGCGGGAACGCGCAGAGGGGTCTCTATTTCGAAGAAGCCCTCACGGTAAAAGAAAGCCCGAACGCCGTTTATCATACGGGCACGGCATTCGAGCGTACTCTTAATCCGGGAAAGCCGGCTGGATTCCTCCAGCGACATATTACTTACTGCCTACTCGCTCGAGGTAGTTGCCTGTACGGGTATCCACCCTGATAATATCACCCTCTTTAATGAAAGCCGGGACACCAACAGTAATGCCGGTTTCCAGCTTGCCTTCCTTGTTCTGGGCGGTAACGGTAGCACCCTTGAGGCTGGCAGAGGTCTCGATCACTTTCAACTCCACCACCTTGGGCATCTGAATATCGATAGGCCTGTCTTCCCACATCATGACCACAACCGGAGTACCTTCTTTCAGGAATCCGCCCCTGTTGCCAACCTGTTCTTTAGTCATGGGCATCTGTTCAAAGGAAGAACTGTCCATAAAGACATAGTTGTCGTTTTCCATGAAAAGGTACTGCATCTCATGCATGGTAACAACGGTCTCTTCTACTTTTTCTCCTGAATGCATGGTGATGTCCAGAATGTTTCCGCTGAGCAGGTTGCGCAGTTTGTATTTATAGATAGCCCGGCCTTTTCCCGGCTTTACGAACTCGACTGCTTCAACAGCAAAAGGGGTCCGGTCGACCAGTATTTTGGTGTTTTTTGTCACCTCTTCGACATTCACGTTTTACTGTACTCCTTGTTCCCGGAAAACCGGGATACACAATCATACCTTTATCCAGTTTTCTTCTTTAAAAGCGAAACTATAGCCTTAAATATAATGCCATGTTTATGACAATTTGGCAATACCGCTAAGGGAGGCACCGCCGGGGCAGGCTGCTGCGGCAGGCTGCTGTTTCAAATCGAAGCAAAGGGTTATAATATACTGGTATTCGTGGAATAAAAAAGGGGAAAGCAATCAGGAAAGGAACCATTTATGGCTGATTATACATTCGAAATGTTCTCAATTGACCAAAAAGAGATACTTCCCGTCATGGAAGAATACTATAGTCTGGATACCCTGGACCGGAAAAAAGACAGCACCGGTACCAGAAGCGCCGTTGAACAGATACTGGCATATTTTGTCAACAAGTATGGCAAAAGAAAGGGCTGGGACTACGAAGTCCGTTTTTTAACTACTACCTCATTTATCGACCGCTATCAGATAGATCTGATAAGGCTTGGATTGATCAGCGAAGCAGACAGTTCATCACTGCGCGTCCAGGAAGGACTGCTTACATTTTTACTGGACTCCTTCAAGCCGCCGCAGGCTAATGACATAATGCCCACTTCTCCCCTGCTCAATCAAAATCACGAGTTCAACTACAAAAAGGTGATAAAAGCCTTGAAAAGCGGGGAATAGAGAGAAAAGGTCCTGGATTCCCCGTACAGCCTTCAGGAGTAAAATCCTTTCAACCACCCTGCCTGGAGTATATACGAGCCGTCCATTATCTCTAAACCACTAAAAATGATATAATTAGCATATCAAAATAATATGAGATTCAGCTGGCATAAACTATGAAAAACATGTTTCTGGAATCATTCAAACCCAAAAAGATAATCGATAATCCCTCTATTCAGGAACTAAAAGAACTATCCCTCAAACAGGGTGGAATAATTACAGAGTTCGGCAACCTGTCCGTGGTAACCTCGGTACGCAACCGGATTGCCAAATTTACCGAGGTTATTATGAGTGAACCCGGCCTTAACAGCCTGGTCAATGATGTCATGGACTATCTGAAAGATAAGGAAATGATAAGGCTTGACCGGGTAATGTGCCAGACGGAAGGTTTCAAGAAAAATTGCTGTCTGTATGTCACATCCGGTTATCCCCGGCTGCCGTTGATGTGGGGCAACACCCTCTTTTCCCCCTGCGGGGGCGAACCGGATTTTACGGCGATTACCGTGCCCGAGTGGCCGGAGAAAAAGGTACTGGTCTTCCCCGAAGCAGGTTATACGCTGATCCTGGGAACAGATTATAAGGGTGAAAACAAAAAAGCCATGCTGCGGCAGGTAATGTACTGGGCTAAAAAGGAAGGCAATCTGGGACTCCATGCCGCCAGTAAAATTCTGCGGGTTTACCGCGACGGGCAGCTTAGAGACTATGGTTTTTTGCTCTTCGGACTCAGCGGAACCGGCAAGACCTCGCTCTCCTGCCATTCTCACTGGCTGAAATATCCTGAACAGGTTATCATCCGTCAGGACGATGTGGTTATTCTCAGGAATGACGGCAGCGCCATCGGGACTGAGGAGTCTTTCTACCTGAAGACCGAAGGCCTGGAGCCGGCGGCACAGCCCCTGCTTTATGCTTCCGCCATCAGTCCGCGGGCAATCCTGGAAAACGTCTGGGTAGACCCCAAAAACGGGAAAGTGGACTTTAATAATACCACTCTTACATCCAATGGAAGGTGCATGGTAAAGAGGGGTGATATAGCTTATTCCGATACGGACATAGACCTGGAAAAGACTGATTTTATCATATTCATTAACCGCCGGTATGATATTTTGCCGCCGGTGGTGCGCCTCAACGACGAATGGGGAGCAGCGGCCTTCATGCTGGGCGAATCGGTCGAGACTTCGGCCGGCGATCCCTCGGAAGCGGGCAAGTCCAAGCGGGTAGTAGGCACCAATCCCTTTATTGTCGGTTCGGAGACCGATGAAGGTAACATGTTTCTCAGCATCCTGAGAAGAAATCCGGGCATCCAGTGTTTTATTCTGAATACCGGGCTGGTAGGAGGGAGAAATGCCGGAACCAAAATCACGGTACAGGATTCTGTCAAAATCATGGAAATGATCGCCCGTGACAGGATTATCTGGAAAAAGGATAATTTCTGGGGATATGACGTTCCAGAAGAAATCCCGGGTGTGGACATGCAGCGTTTTGATCTAAAAAGGTTTTATGACGAGGACGAGATAAAAGAGCTTTCTGAAAAATTGAAGAGAGAACGGCTGGACTGGCTGGGACAGTTCAAAGGTCTGGCTCCGGAAATAACAAGCGCCCTCAAACCTTGAATGACCCGGGAAAAATGAATATTGAGTTAAGGAATCGATGATGTATCGCCAAAAACGTGGTTTTAATCTGAATCCTTTGCTGGTTTTGATCATTGTAAACGTAGTAATATACTTTACCCAGAGTTTTATCGATCCTATGAATTCGATTGAACAGCACTTTGCACTTACTCCTTCACTTATCAGCCAGCAACCCTGGACACTGGTGACCTACATGTTTTTACACGGCAGTTGGGTTCACCTTATTATGAACATGCTTTCACTCTACTTTTTAGGCACATTTGCTATTCAACTGGTGGGTGAGACGGCCTTCCTTACCACCTATTTTGCCGGCGGTATAGTCGGTGGAATATTCTACTGGCTTTTTTCCTTTATATTACCCACTTCATGGGTAGTTGGCGCTTCAGGATCAATTTACGCAATGGGTGGTCTTTTAATGGTCATGAGGCCTAATGTAAAAGTGATGACTTTCCCCATTCCCATTCCCATGCCTTTATGGATAGCCATTTTGGGCGGGTTTATATTCGTTTCTTTTTTCCCAAGAGTAGCCTGGCAGGCCCATCTGGGCGGTATTTTATATGGAGCCGCTGTGGGTTACTACTACCGTAAAAGAGAATACAGGAACAGATACAGGTAAGCATAAAAATAAGTTGAATTATCGGCGCTTTTGCCCTTAGTTTCCGTCAGGAGGAAGACATGAACCCTTTGAGTCAGACCGACCCCGAAGTTGATAGTATTCTCCAGTGTGAGATTAAAAGACAGAAAGAAACGATCAATCTGATCGCCTCTGAAAATTATGCCAGCAAGGCTATTATGGATGTCCAGGCCTCGGTCTTTGCCAACAAGTATGCCGAAGGCTACCCCAATGCCCGTTACTACGGCGGATGCTGTAATATGGATACCCTGGAAAGCCTGGCAATAGAACGAGCCCGGCGGCTTTTCAAGGCTGAATATGCCAATGTTCAGCCGCACAGCGGCGCCCAGGCTAATATGGCAATCTACTTTACTTTGCTTTCCCAGGGTGACTGCGTTATGGGCATGAATCTGGCGCATGGAGGACATCTGACCCATGGCGCTCATGTCAATTTTTCAGGACGCCTCTACAATTTCGTGTCTTACGGAGTTGACCGGGAGACGGAGCGCATCGATTACGCCGAACTCGAAAAACTGGCGCTGGAACACAAACCGAAACTGATAGTGGCCGGGGCCAGTTCATATCCCCGCATCATAGATTTTGAACGGTTCAGGAATATCGCCGACAGGGTGGGAGCGAAATTCATCGCCGATATTGCTCATATCGCCGGACTGATAGCAGCCGGGGTACATCCTTCTCCCATCCCCTACGCCGACCTGGTCAGCGGCACTACCCATAAAACGCTGCGCGGCCCGCGCGCCGGGTTCATTGTAGGCCGTAAGGAATATGCTTCGAAAGTTGATTCAGCGGTATTTCCGCGCACCCAGGGCGGTCCCCTGATGCACATAATTGCAGCCAAGGCAGTCTGTTTTCAGGAAGCCCTTCAACCGGAGTTCATCACATACCAGCAGGCCATACTGGACAATGCCCAGGTCCTTGCCGCCGAAATCCAGAAAGCCGGTCTGCGCCTGGTTTCAGGCGGGACGGACAACCACATAGTACTGGTAGACCTGACGCCTGCGGGCGTTACCGGCTGGGACGCCCAGCATGCCCTGGAATCAGTGGGTATTGTAGCCAACCGCAACGTCATTCCCTTCGATCCCCAACCGCCCAAGGTGGCGGGAGGACTCAGACTGGGTACTCCGGCGGCAACTACCCGGGGAATGGGCAGGGAAGAGATGAAAATGATCGCCGGCTGGATCGTAAAAATAATCTCGCATTTGGATGACAGGGCAGTTTACCAACAGGTAAAAGAGGAAGTATCCCAGCTCTGTGGAAAGTACCCGGTGCCGGGGATAGATAAATAATAGCCGGGGCAAGGCTTGCCCCGGCTCCGGTTTTCGTTAATTTTAGATGTAAACTCCGGCGCCGATGAAATAGTCCGTTCCGGGAATCAGTTCCAATTACCCGATTTTTCTCTGCGGGTCTTTTGATTTCGAGCCGGGTTTAACCCAGTAATATTCGACGAATCCACCGCCTTTCTTAGCCACCGCGGAAAACTCGCGGATGAAGTACTTGCCAGTGGAATCCCGGATATCACAAAGGTTCCGCTCTTCCAGACTCCCGGGGTTGGAATGGGCTATGTTCAAACCGTCGATAGTGAAAACAAAAATATAACCGCTTTGGTCGGAACAGAAACTGATAAGATGTATATAGATGAGAATAAGATTCGTTCGTTCTAATTTGCTCCGGCAGTCTTTTTAAACGGGCGCCAATACCAAGCTGTTGGTCCAGTAACGAACTCTCTCTATTAATTTCGTTTTCAGAGTGCAAGTCGATTTTCAGTTCCGGATCCAAACGAATTGACCCGGAAATTCGGCAACCGGATGTATCGAAATAAGCTGATTATGTCAAACCCGGTACAGGGAATTTGAATGAAATGTCGAAATGAGATAATCTTAGAGTGATACCAGAAAAATATAGGAAGGAGCATCATGTTTACAAAGAGTTACATTCCACACAAAGGTTACTGGTCTTCGCCATTTGCCAGATGGCAGGGGTCGCTCCAAAATATCCACTCGATAGAACTTGGGGCTGCGACCGCCAGGAGATTCCTGGCGCTCAGGGGTTACACGCCGGATATCTTCGATGGGATTGTTTTGGGGATGACGGTAGGACAAAAAAAGGTCTTCCACGGGGCGCCCTGGTTTTGCGCCCAGATGGGAAATGACCGGATTACCGGTCCGCTACTCAGCCAGGCGTGCGCTACGAGTGCTGCCTGCATCTACACTGCCGCCTCGAGAATCGAAACTGAAATGTACAAGTGTATCCTGGCAACCAGCAGCGACCGCTGCTCGAATTCGCCTCACTCGATATGGCCGAATCCGAACGGTCCCGGCGGACAGGTAGTTGCCGAGGACTGGATGATGGACAACTTCACCTGCCCTTACGGAGGTGTTGAAATGATTCAGACCGCGGAATGGGTAGCTCAGGACTTCGGCGGTATTACCAAGGAGCAATCCGACGAAATGGCTTTGCGCCGCTATGAACAATACCTCATGGCCCTGAAAAACGACAGGGAATTCCAGAAAGAATATATGATACCCATCGAGCACGCCATCAGCAAGAAACAGAATGTTACCCTGGATGCCGATGAGGGTATCCGGCCGCATACTAAAGAAGCGATGGCCCCTCTCAAGCCGGCACTTGAGGGCGGCTGCATTACCTATGCTGCCCAAACCCACCCGGCCGACGGTAATGCCGGTCTGATTGTGACCACCAGGGAAAACGCCAAAGCACTCAGTAAAGACAAGAACATCACGATACAGCTCCTGAGCTATGGCTACGCCAGGGCGAAGAAAGCCCGCATGGCGGCGGCAGTGGCCCCGTCAGCCGAGATGGCGCTTAAGAATGCCGGGATAACGGTTAAGGACCTGAAAGCGGTCAAGACTCATAATCCGTTCAGTATCAATGATATAGTTATGGGCAGCATTATGAATATTCCACCCGAGATTTTTAACAATTACGGCAGTTCACTAATATGGGGACATCCCCAGGGACCTACCGGCGCACGCGCGACGATAGAGCTTATTGAAGAGCTGATAAAACTCGGAGGCGGTTATGGCCTGTTTGCCGGATGCGCGGCTGGTGATACCGGTGCATCGCTGGTGGTCAAGGTTTCATAAATAATTCGAAATCAGCACTATTCATAAATAAAGTTACAAATGGAAGCTGGGAGTTTTTACTCCCAGCTTCCATTTGGGAAGAGTTTTCCAGCGGGGCAATATCACCTTTAACGGTCATATCCAAGGAGACCCTTCGGAAGCTTCAGACACTTATGAACCCTTTTTTTTATGGCCTTCGGCTGAGATTCCAAAGTATCCTGAGCTTATTGTAAAGATAGCGTCCCAAATTGACCTTATGGTTTTCACCTTGACCCTGAACGACAATCCACTGTTTCAGTAGTAGCTGCCTCTATTGTTACGCCACGCTTTTCAAAATCCTGCATCAGTATCACTCCATGCATCGGATCACGAGTGAGTCTATCCAGACTGTAAATTACTACCTCAACTATCTTTTCAGATCTAGCTAGTTATCGCAGCTCTGACTATTTTGGTTTTTCCAGAGGAAGTCCCAGCCAGGCGTCGCTAAACTCATACCCAATTTCATAATGCCGAGCCTGGCAATACTTCCGGCAGGCTTCAAATTGAGTCTGTAAACTTGTCCCTTCCAGTTCCTGGCCTTCGGTGGATACCCGGCAATAGATTACTAATCTCATTATTTTCTCTCTTCCGAAGCAGATTCTTGTGTTTCTTTCTGCCATTCATCGATCATTTTCTTCTCTTTACGAATTTCTTTTTGCTCTTTTAAATGAATCCATAATACTGAACCACTAAAAATGATCATACTTAATCCAAAAATAATCCATGAAAATATTTTATTTGCAAGGCTTGTACAGGTTGGTAAAGACACCAAGATGTATATGACGATAGCTATTATTCCGATCGAAATCATTAATAGCAAGTTAAAAAACAATTTTGGGCCTGGTATTCCATCTGCCCAAATAGACTTTGGTTCTACAGGATAAAGTATCCCATTTGGAAACATTAAGGTAGACTTATTGTACTTATCATATAGTTTCATATATGGAGTCCTTTGTATATGTTTTACTCCTAATTCCCTTTCAAGCTCTGATAAGGTACCTACTGCTTTCGCTTGAAAATACCTGTGTCGCATCATAATGAAATCAATTCCCGCTGTTAAAAGAAAAGCTATACAAAGTACAAATATCTTTGCATAAACAGGAGCTGTACTTAAGGCACTAAATACCACTACGATTAATGTACCACCTATCGCGGCTGCAAAAGATGGTATCAACTGCCAAACTAGAGAATCAGTCTGTCGAAAATCCTCACAAACTTGTTGGTATTGAGTAAGCAATATTTCATCTTTATATTTAGGTATAATCTCCCTCATTTGTTACCCCCTTCCATTTCTTTTTATTCCAATATGGAGAATTACAACCAGGACACACTTTTGGTGGTCTTGGAAGTCTACCAGCCCATTCATGACCGCATCGTTTGCATTTATAAATCTTAATCATAAGCTTATTATATTGTTATTAACGATATAATGTCAATAGGACTATTGGAGCTATTTTTATACTTTTCGTGTAAAGTCTGTGCCTGTTAGATGACGGTAGGTA
>CAYLVC010000067.1:9220-11948 GCA_964387005.1 uncultured Dehalococcoidales bacterium
CAGATCAACGGTTTTCAGGCGCGCCCCTTAGGGGCTTGCATCCTTATTCGCTATGGCGGATACGGGAAAGGGAGTCCTTAACTGCCTACGCACCCAAGTCTTAATTAGAGGACTTCTGCCTTTCTATTTTTATAATTGCTGATTAATCTATCTATTCTGGCTTTATCTTTTGATGCCGTTAATTGACTCATGTTTTCTGCTACTAGCTTGTTAAGCCTTTGTAAATTTAATCCGCATAATAGAAAGTTTCTCATTTTTGCATAACGAATGAAAATACGACTATTAATACCAGAATCCAAATGAAAGTGGCTAACTCTCTATTGCTGAAAATCTCTCTTAAAGTATCCATTTATAATACTATTCCGTTACTGAACGTTCATTGAATATCTTCCACCAAATATTTTTATGGACGTTGAGAATATTATATGTCTTGTGACTATAAATAAAAATTATTATATCCAACAGCATCGTCACAAGGACGAATTTACTTAGTGATGTTATTAGGTTCTAAATTATAGTTTCCAAGAGCATCACAATACTTGTTAATACTTGTGAAGGCAACCCTTGAATTGTACCAGTAGCAAGCGGGTTCCTTAATGACCCTATCGTTGTTCAGCTTCAGTTTTGCCGCTTTACTTCCAGCAACCATCCGCCGATGCCATCGGCATATAGGTTGTTCAGTCAATATCTTATGTACATCGAGAATCTTACTTTTGTATTTACGAACCATGTAAATATACCGCAAACGTTCAAGCGTGTTATAGCTATCAACCGACGTATGTATCAAGACCGTGCAAATCAGCCATGGAGCTTTTTCAGATGGTATTCTCCATACTTACCTTTTTCTATATCCGATTCCCTATTGAACCCAACAATAATAAACTCAAATATAAGGCCTACCAATTTCGCTAGTTGCTCAACGTATTTTTCTTCTTCTGGTAATAGTTTTTCATTCTCATCAGCCTTAAAGAAATCCTCATTAACTTCAAGACCAGTAAACATTTCCTCTAAATCACGGAAGGGCTTATTTGGGTCCGTCAGCAATGCCTTTTCGGTGTGTAGCAGGGCTTCTTTAACCTTTTCAAGTTCCTAATCTGGAACTTCAGAGATGACGGCATCGAACATAGTTTTAATCCCGGATCAACCCGGGCTTCGACAATCTATTGATAAATAGACCCAGCTTTGCTTGACGATCTTGATACAACTTCAACACAAACCACATCGAAAGCCAGGAGTAAAGAGGCAGTAGCCCTTTGATGAGAAGTATCTCTAAACCAGGAATCGCTTTTATAATAGTTGAAATACCTTGTATTGCCTGTGCTAAACGGCTATTATTATCCATGTAAAACTATTTTCACACCCGACCCATTGGAGTAGCATGAGTACTTTGGGAATATACGCATGAAATGGCAAGCAATCCAGTAAATGTAACACATAATGCAATAATCAGACATTATTATTGAAGGAGGTAAATGTGACTACGAACGAACCACTTTCACTTGATTGGCGATGCCCGACCTGTAATGTGGGTTCTAACTCACTAGGCGTCGCATTTAGTAGCGCAAGAGCCGTCAGTCTCCACATTGCTGGAAAGATTAAAACAGGCGACTCTACACATAAACAGTGGGCTACTAGAAATATAGGTGATTCTGTTCAGACACTTAGGTACGGATCGATTAATACTTTAGCAGCCGAAATTGAACCTGCAGTACTAAAAGCCAGACAAGTTTCTTCCAAAGAAATAGAGGAGCTCATAATTAGTAAGATTGAAGAGCGAGACGCTAGTGAAGAGCCAAATGTTTTGGCATATAGACACATAAGGAATATTGAGGTACCTTTGCATAAATGCGTTCGTCAAGTGCTTGTCGAACAATATGGTTCCAATGAGGATGAATGGTGGGTCAAAGGTGTTCCTTTGGCGATTAGACGCGACTGTGTACAAAGAAGAGAGGAGAGCACCCAAAGGGAAGAACCATACCATTACACCTTTCTCATCGACCTGAAGACGATAATAGAAAAGAACCGAGCCCTTTTTGAAAATCGTTTGCATGCTGTTAGCAAGCATCCTAATCATCAAAAAGAATTCCTAGATAGTATAGGAAAATGTAACGACATTAGGAATCGAGTGATGCACACCATGCATGAAATATCTGAAAATGACCTCTCTTTTCTTAAGCAGTTTTGCGTTTTAGTAGTGCAGTTTACAAAGGCTATTTAAATGTACGCATGAAAGGGCAGACATCCCGATGGTCACGCGGGTGAAAATGCCTGTTACAAACGGAGCAAGCGTGGTATTTGTGTCAACATCATGAAGTAAGCCGTTTATACCACATCAGCGGTCACTTTAACGCTAAAACACAGAGTGTTATATGTATACAAAGAAAAGCAGTCCGGGTAATTGAACCGATAGTCAATCCATGCTTTAATAATTTTCTGATAAACCATTCCGGCCTTTTCAGAATTCTTAGCAACTACTTCAACGCAAGCCGCAGCATAAGCCAGAGGCAAAGCCGCCGACGGCTAACGATAAGGAGAGTCTCTGAACCAAGATGCTTCGATACATATATTTCCTATTTCATCTTTGCTTTTTTCTAACATATGAGAATTGTAGCTGATATCTTTACATTTTTTCTAAATCACTACTAAAGTACCATGTTGCATCAAATTAAACTATTACCGAAGACTTCATCGTTGACTCAAAATTCGGGTTACCGATGTCTAGGAAAAT
>CAYLVC010000068.1:0-8715 GCA_964387005.1 uncultured Dehalococcoidales bacterium
AGCTTATTTGGCAAACTGGAACTATTGAAATCTGATTCCGGACTAATAATAAAAGGAATTTTTCTTGTCGACTTATATTATACGCAGACTAATTCAGACTTTGGTTACCCTGATCATCCTTTCGTTCATCTGTTTTCTCTTGATTCGTTTAATACCCGGAGATCCGATCCAGGTGATGCTCGGCCCAACTGCGCCTGCCGAACAGGTAGCCCAGGCCAGAGCATATCTAGGATTAGATAAACCTTTTTTCGTACAGTATACTAGCTGGATAGCTAATGCTCTTCGAGGCGATTTGGGTACATCAATTCGCTACGGATATCCAGTAACTGACCTTTTTTTCCAGCGTCTTCCGATTACTGCCTACCTGGCTTTACTGGCCCTGATTGTAAGTGCCGTGATGGGAATATTTATCGGAGTGATCAGCGCTTTAAGAAGAGGGTCTTTTCTGGACCAGGCACTGGTTATCATGGCGACAGCCGGGGTCTGTGTCCCTATCTTCTGGCTGGGCATCATCGGAGTCCTTATCTTCGGTCTATATCTACACTGGCTGCCAATCCAGGGCTGGGTTTCGCCAACGGTTGATTTTGGGAAAAGCGTGCGTTATGCGATCATCCCTGTAATTTTGCTGGCTATACCAGCTCTTGCGGTAGTAGCCCGCCAGACACGCTCCAGTATGCTGGAAGTAATCCATCAGGACTACATCCGGACAGCCTGGTCCAAAGGTTTGAGAGAACGGAAGATCGTTATCACCCATGCTTTGAAAAATGCTCTTATACCGGTAATTACTTTATTGGGTCTACAGGTGCGTACTCTCTTCGGCGGCTCTGTGCTGGTAGAGACCGTACTGAATATACCTGGTATGGGCAGATTACTGGTGGATTCCGCTTTCACCAAGGACTATTTTGTTGTACAGGGTGGAGTTTTAATAATGGGAATCGCGGTCTGCCTGGTAAATCTGCTGGTCGACATTTCCTACACCTGGATCGATCCCCGGATCAGATATGAGTGAGCATAGTTATGACTCAGTATAAAGAGACCAATCCAGCAATAGAAAGTATGAAACCACGGGTTAGCGAACTGCGCCGGGTGATTAAAGTCATGTTCCAACGGCAGGTAGTAATCGCCGGCATTGTAATAACCCTGGCTGCAATCATCGTAGCTATCATTGCTCCCTGGATTTCACCCGCTGATCCCATCAAACAGGACCTGGACTCAATGCGGCAACCACCATCCTCAGAGCATCTACTGGGTACTGACGAATATGGACGGGATGTAATGAGCCGCCTTATTTACGGTACCAGGATATCCATCCTGGTAGGAGTAGTGGCGGTGTGTATTGCGGGTGTTCTGGGGATGTTGCTGGGACTGATCGCAGGCTATTTCGGGGGATTGGTGAATACAATTATTATGAGGTTCACAGATGCGCTCCTGGCTCTCCCTCCCATGGTGCTGATGCTGGCTATCGCCGCTCTGCTCGGTGGCGGGCTGAAGAATGTCCTGATAGCTCTGGGTATCGGAATGATGCCGACCTATTGCCGGCTGATGTGCGGACAAATCCTTTCATTGAGAGAATCGGACTATGTTATTGCTGCCCGCTCCATCGGAGCCGGCAATTTACGTGTGATGTTCCAGCATCTGTTACCAAATTCATTTCCGCCTTTGCTGGTGTTACTCACCACGAATCTGGGTACTGCCATCATAATGGAAGCTTCCCTGAGCTTTCTGGGCATTGGAATATCACCTCCCACACCCACCTGGGGGTCAATGGTTAATTCAGGATACCCCTTTCTCCTCACAAACCCTTTATTATCTATTGCACCCGGCCTTGCGATAATGCTGGTAGTAATGGCTATTAATATGGTAGGAGATGGATTAAGAGACGCCCTCGATCCCAGGCTGAGAGGGGTCTTCTAGGAATTTGTTTTTAAGAAAAGGTAAAAAGACATTCTTTATCTTTTGAAGAGTTGCTACTACACACTCTGGTAAAAATAAGGAGGATGAACATTCATGATGAGTCTTGATGGAAAAGTTGCTTTCGTTACGGGTGCAGCCAGCAAAAGAGGTATGGGGCATGCCATTGCCTTAAGATTAGCTGGAGAAGGAGCTTGCGTAGTTGTAACTGATAAGATTGCAGCTCCTCCAAGCCTTTTTCCTGGAGATGAAGGTTGGGGAGGTCTAGATGCCGAGGTGGCTGAAATAAAAGCCCTGGGAAAAGACGGACTGGCTCTCACAATGGATATTTGTCGCAGCCAGGATGTCGACGCAGCAGTTGATAAAACCATAAAGAAATTCGGCAAGGTTGATATCCTGGTGCATTGTGCTGCCATTCGAGGTCCGGTAGGCACTCCCATCATCGATATCTTAGACAATGATTGGAAAGATATTATCGACGTGAATCTAAACGGCGCATTTTTCGTAGCCAGGGCCGTAGCCAGGGAAATGGTTACCCGCAACAAAGGGGGTAAAATTGTGCTTATTGCTTCAATGGCCGGGTTGAGCGGCGTACCCGGGAGTGGTGCTTATTCCGCTTCAAAACATGGCGTCATCGGACTAACGAAAAGCCTGGCAATGGAATTGGCAAAATACAAAATAAATGTTAACGCTATTAATCCCGGGGCTATTATTACGAATTTAAGAGATAGCGCCTTTTCGAAAATGGCTGAAAATCAGGGTATCAGTATTGATGAAGTCCGAAAAATTGACTACCAAAAAGCTGGTACCTTCATACCATTGGGCCGGCTTGGTACTCCTGAAGAAATTGCTGATCTGGCCTATTTCCTGGTTTCCGACATGTCAACTTACATCACCGGAGAATACTTCAACATCTCCGGCGGTATAAAATAGTATTCCAGCAAACAAACCCTGAGGTGGAATAATGAACGCAACTCAGCTGTTTGCCCAATATCTGGTGAATACAAACTATGATGACCTTCCGGTTGCGGTGGTTGAGGTGGTCAAGAAGGAGATACTCGATAGTCTGGCTACGGCCATAGGCGGCTCATCCAAAGCCGGTATAAAGGAACTGGTGGATATAGTGAAGGAGTGGGGAGGCCGTGAGCAAAGCACTGTTATAGGCTATGATCTCAAATGTCCTGCCCCTCATGCCGCCCAGGTGAATGGGACCATGATCCATGCCCTGGACTACGATGACGGACATCGGGAAGCCCTGGTCCATATAGGGTGTGTGGCAGTCTCTACCTGCTTTGCTATGGCGGAGCGGATGGGTGGCGTCAGCGGGAAAGAATTTATCGCGGCTATGGCTCTGGGAGGCGACTTCGAATCCAGATTAGGACTCGCTATCAAGCCTATCAGCCGTAACAGGACAGTTGGCTGGCATCCTACGACCCTGTTCGGCTTCCTGGGGTCCGCGGTCATGGCCGGTAAACTGCTGCATCTTGATCAGGATAGGATGATTAATGCCCTGGGCCTGGCTTACCATCAATGCGGCGGTAGTGGTTCGGGGGTTAGCGATGGTGCGCTCGCTAAAAGGATGGGACCGGGACTGGCCTCCAGGGCCGGGATTACGGCCGCCTTGATGGCAGAGAGAGGAATTACCGGTGCCAGGGACCCCCTTGAATCACCTTCAGGACTATTCAATATCTACTTCAATGGAAATTATGACCCCCAAAAGCTGACCTCTGACCTGGGAAAAAAATTTGAGGGAGCCCTCCTTGATTTTAAAAGATATCCCTGCTGCGGGTTCACGCATGCTTTTATCAACGCCGCTCTATTCCTGAAATCGAAATACAATCTCCGGCCGGAGCAGATACAGGAAGTGATAGTGTATGCAGGAGAAACTGCTTATGGTTTTTGTCAGCCTCTGGAAATAAAGCGCTCTCCGCGGAATATTGTGGATGCCCAGTTCAGCGTACCCTGGGCAGTCGCTACGGCCATGGTAAAGGGCAAGGTCACACTGGAAGACTTTACCCCGGAGGGGATAACAAATTCCGCCATTCGAAATTTCGCCACTAAAATTACCGCTCAACTGGAACCCGGTCTGAACCGGCAAGGCATCAGCCCGGCCAGGATAAGTATCCTGCTGAAAAATGGAGCGGGGGATATTGAAAAGGTGGATGCTTTTCATGAAGGCGACGATGGTACCCTGTCATTTGAGGATTGCACCGCTAAATTCCGGGACTGTGCCTCCTTTTCTATCAACCCGTTAACCCCCGGTGTGATTGATGATGTAATTGGATTGGTCGATCGGTTGGAAAAGTTAGACGATGCCGGAAAAATAATCGGACTATTAGGGTAAGAGATAAGCGTTAATCTGGATGTAAGGGAGAATCTGCCATGGCATATGCCATAAGTATAATCCAGAATTAAAAATAGCGGTTATTTGCATCCAGAACTTACTCAATATTTCCCATCAGGGTTTATAATCTTGGTAATTTGGCTCAAAACAAAATAACTCGGTAAATGTCATTTAAATTTGAGAAACATCTTTTTTAGAGAGTATTTTACTCTTTAGATATGTAAATAGGTGTTTTATTGAGCTAAAAAACAAAGGAGGGATCAATGAGTAAAAGGTATTGGTTAGTTCTAACAATCTCTGGGGTATTGCTATTAGTTCTTCTTATTACATCCTGCTCTAATGCAGCCTCGACTACCACCCAGGCCCCCATCATTACCACTACTTCCGCCCCGGTGACTACCTCTAGCGCACCGGTTACTACTACTAAAGCCCCCACTACCACATCTGCCCCGATTACCACCACTGCCGCACCTACCACTGCCGCGATTAAGAAAGGCGGCACTTTAAAACTCGGCGTGCCCGCCGGACCCACCGCACTCGGCTTGCCGGAGACAGGTTCAGTATCCAATGATGCACTTTTATCTGCACCGTGCATTGAAAACTTGGCCACTATCGATGGTAAAGGCAACACCATTCCCTGGCTGGCCGAAAGCTGGACAGTCGATACTCAAACAGCCGCCGTCACGATAACTTTGAAAAAAGGGGTCAAGTTCCATGACGGCACGACCATGGATGCGGCCGCCGTCAACGCTATCTACGAATATCATATGCCTCTAAAGACAACCAGTACGAAAAACATAAAATCCATCGATATTCTGGATGATTATAAATTCAGAGTAAATCTTATTAAGTGGGATGCCGATGCGTTGAGTGATGCCGTCAGTCTCTACGTCGTCTCACCCACTGCCTTAAAAACCAAGGGAGATGCCTGGGTTAAACAGAATCCCATCGGCACCGGACCTTTTAAGTTCGTCAGCCATACCGTGGATGTCAGCGTAAAATATGTTGCTTTCGATGATTACTGGGGCGGTAAACCCTACCTCAACGGGATTGAATATTATATGATTAAAGATACCACCACCCGGTTTAACTCTTTCCTGGCCGGAGAAGTTGATGTATGTGTAGATCCCTCTACTCCTCAAGTTCAACAGATGAGGGGTAATTCAAAATATTACATCCGGGAGACTCCAGGCATAGGCGCTTTCGTATTTCTGATTGGGGATGGAGCCAATGCAGACTCTCCTTACTCCAAGTTGCAGGTACGGCAGGCGATGGGATATGCCCTTAACCGGGAGTCACTGGTGAAAAACATCCTGGGCGGTAGCGGCATGGTCGCGAATCAGCATTATCCCGAGGGTACTTGGGCGCACAATCCCAATATGGCCAGCTATAACTTTGACCCGGGGAAGGCCAAGCAGCTGCTGGCCGAGGCAGGTTATCCCAGCGGCTTCGATACTACAATTACCTGTGCTACTCATCCTTACGCACTGGAATTAACTAATGCCATGCAGGCGATGTTGAATGATGTGGGCATCCGGGCCAAGATCAATCAGCTCTCTATGGCAGCCTATATCAAGTACACGCAAGATTGGAACAATGGAATTGTTTATTTCCAGCAGCCTCCCAATCCGAACAGGCTTTCCTACAGCTCGACTTATGTCTACGATGTAGATCCAAACGGCCCGCAAGGTTGTAAGCGCATTTACAAAAATCAGGAACTCACCGATGCAATTCGGGCAGTCAATGCGGCGAAGGATACAGCGACACGCCAGCCGCTAGCCTGGGAGTGGGCGGACCTCACTTTCAATAAATACGCTCAAGTGACTCCCGTGGTACTTACGAGTAATAGATTCATTGCCAATACGTATGTAAAAGATCTAACCTTGTACACGGCGGTTAATCCTAATACATATCACGTAGAAACTACGTGGTTAGATAAATAGAATCTGCATACCTGTATAGAGGGGTTGTCTGGAAGACAATCCCTCTCCTAATCTGAAGACATTTGACGTTCGTTAATTTGATAGCGTTAAGTGCCTTCGTAGTATGGTGTTTGTAAAACCAAAGTTATTGTTTAGATTGTATTGATTCTGAGGTATGCTTTAATTCAAAGATCGGATATACCTGTTTTCAGCCAAAACCAGAGGGGATATTCTTGGGAGGGATATTAATGACTATTGAGAAAATTGACTCTGAATTATGCAATGGCTGTGGGATTTGTATCAATAGCTGTCCAATGGATGTAATCAGAATGGATAAAGATAACAGCAAAGCAGTTATCAAGTATCCTGAGGAATGTATGTGCTGCGCATACTGTGAACTTGATTGCCCGAAAAAGGCGATTTATGTCTCACCCTGGAGGTCCGAACCCCTGATGGTAGGCTGGAGGTAATTAATATTCACAATCTCTTCCTATATCTATAAAAAGGAGAAAGATTCATGCCGGTAGAGAATATAGTGGAAACGGATATCTTGGTGATTGGGGGTGGTATTGCCGGGTGTTTTGCCGCTATCAAAGCCAGAGAGCAGGGATTGGATGTCACCCTGGTGGATAAATCTTATGTGGGTAAATCCGGCTGTACTATGAATGCGGGCATGAACTTCACGGTCTACAATCCTGAACTGGGCAGTGACTTTGAAGCTACTCTGAAGAGAATCAACGAAGAGAGTGAATATCTCAACAACCGCGAATGGACTGAGATTGTGATGAGAGAGTCCTGGGGAATTTATCGGGATCTGGATGCCTGGGGGGTTGAATTTCCCATAGAAGAAGGCAAAGAAGGTAGGTTTTATACCATCTATCCGCCATTTGTTCAGGCGCGCATTGTTAGAAGAGGTGTGGCTCCCCCACTCAGGAAACAGGCATTAAAAACCGGTGTTAGAATCATAGATAAAATCACGATTACTGATTTGCTGATACATGACGGGAAAGTCGTTGGAGCAATCGGTTTTCCAGTAGGGAGTTTAGACTATTATATCTTCAAAGCCAAAGCTGTAGTTGCCAGCACAGGTGGCTGGACTTTGAAACAGCCCGGCTCGGATAACCATTACTTAACAGGAGATGGACAGGCGATAGCTTACCGAGCAGGGGCTGAACTAATAGGGAGAGATACTTTTAGCGCTCAGCCGGGTTCGGCGGAGTACCCTTCCTGGCGAGGAGCTAGAGCCGCGCGCTCCGTCTATCGCTGTTATACGGATGCCGAGGGTGTTAAACTGGCGCACGGCTACGAAAGTGGCATCGGACTGGACGTCGCATTCCACCAGGGTCAGGGACCAATCTATCATGACCTTACCAATGCTACATCTGAAGATATAGAGCGAATGTGGAAACGGCAGCTGAGGTCAGATGCTATGGAAAGTGAGCGAGTAGGCTTTGACCCTCACAATCGTGGAAAATATTTGTTATCCGGATGCAATACCGGTACTGTACTCGGAGCCAGTGTCTGGCCGGTGAACACAAAATGTGCCACCACTTTGCCCGGACTTTATGTGGCAGGCGACACTTGCGGTCATCTGGCAGCATTCTGGGGAGGGCTGGTGCCCGGAGGAGTGACTGGTGCCCGCGCCGGACGGGGCGCCGCCGAATATGCCTTGCAATCTGGCAAAACTGTAATAGATGAGGAAGATTTAACCAGGAAAAAGAGTATTCTGTATGAGCCTCTGGAATGTAAAAAAGGCTTTAGCCCCAGGTGGGTAACACAAATGCTTTTAAATACTTTGGCGCCCTATTATGTTCTCATTATCAAACATGGTGACCGTCTGCAATCGGCGCTAACTAATGTTGAATTTTTCAAGGAGCACTATGCCCCTAAATTATTTGCCCGGGATAGTCACGAATTACGTTTAGCCCACGAGACGAAAAACATGATTCTTGGCGCTGAAATAGTGCTCAAGACCTGTCTCTTAAGAACTGAGAGCCGGGGCTTGAACTTCAGGGAAGATTTTCCACAAAGAGATGATCCTAACTGGCTAGCCTGGATAAAGATACGCGCTGATAATGGTCGGATAAGTCTATGGAAAGAGCCGGTTCCTGAGAAATGGTGGCCCGATTTGTCTCTGCCTTATGAAAAAAGATATCCCAATAGGCAACCCTGGGAGATACAGTAATGTTTTATCAAAGATTTTTTTAAATTATCCTTTCAATTAAGAGGAGAACAATATGATCCCGTCACATAAAGAAGCAGACCTGATAGTGATAGGCAGCGGAGCAACGGGTTTAAGCGCAGCCCTGACAGCAGTAGAAGGTGGCGCTAATGTCATCGTTTTTGAGAAGCAAACTGCCCTGGGGGGAACTTCTAATTTCTGCGAGGGTACATTTGCCGTAGAAAGCGATATGCAGAAAAAGAAATACATAACCTACAGTAGAGACGAAGCCTTTAAGAATTTTATGGAATACAGCCATTGGAAGGCCAATGCTCGGCTGGTGAGAGCTTTTGTCAACGAGTCCGCCAACACTATTA
>CAYLVC010000068.1:8815-11836 GCA_964387005.1 uncultured Dehalococcoidales bacterium
GGCTGTAATGATAGCCACAGGCGGGTATGTCAATAACCGGGAGTGGATAAAGAAATACATGGGCTTTGACCTGGGTGTCGACCTGTTTCCGGTAGGAAGCGTGGGTAAGATGGGAGACGGTATCAGGATGGCATTTGAGGTAGGGGCTGCAAAGGAAAACATCAGTGGGTTGGAAATAAACCGCTTCACTAATTTCACCCCTAAAAATCCATTAGATTTTGTCGTGAACCAGCCGGACCTCTGGGTGGATCCTCGGGGAAGGCGCTTTTGCGACGAGAGCATAACCTTTTATGATTCATCAAAGGGCAATGTGAGCGCCCGCTACAGGGAAGGATACAATTTTAGCGTTTTCGATGATTCCATCATCAAGCGGGTGCATGAAAAAGGCATCATAAAGAACGTGGGAATAGAGAACCCGCCAGGTAGCAAACCAGTGGGTTTTTACGAATTTCTTCAAGTAATGCTGCAAAGCAAACCAGAAGAAATTGTGGAGGGAGATTCCATTGAGGAGCTCGCCAATAAAATGAAAGTCATGCCTGAAACATTACTTTCTACTATCGAAGAATATAACTCATTCTGTGCTAAGGGTCATGATGACCTCTTTGCCAAGGATCCGCAATACCTGTATCCATTGGTAGGACCTAAATATTATGCTGTCAAAGCCCACACAGTGTGCCTGGGTACCAACGGTGGCATCAAAATAAATGAAAAGATGGAAGTTATCGATAATAAAGACAATGCCATACCGGGATTGTACGCTGGCGGTCTCGATGCAGGCGGCCTGTACGGTGATAGCTATCCCATACAGGCGGGCTCAGGAACTGCCTCAGCATTTGCTACGAACTCCGGGCGTATAGCAGCCAGAAATATTCTGAAATATCTGGGGAAATGAACCATCCTGCCCATTTTTAGCGGACATATTCCGACTTAAAAGGTTTAGGGTTTATGCCTCTTTCAGGTAGCCTTTGTCGAAACGGTTGGCTGCCATCTCCTTTATCTGCTACCAAATCCTTTGGCCTGCCCTTAGATTGACGATTTGGTTGAGACACTCGAAACGTCGCAAGAGTTGGCTCGGCCAATTTTATTTCAAATGGGTAGGCACTTGCTACCAATAACCCTATAGGGGTACCTTTTCCATCTACCACCGCCATTAAACTTAACTTATACCTATCTTTTAAACCTTGTCAAGCACTTTTACCGCAAGTAAAGTTTTTTTCGAAACAAGAATGATTGTAATAGAGTTTACCTTTCAGGTTTACTATCTATTGCCTGGTTTATTGTTTCCATATTATTTACGAGTCGATGGCAGCACTCTAACCTTGCCGTCAGTTAAGGTTCGGGGCAACAATTCTACAAGTTCCTCCGGTGTCCGAATTCCATCTTTCCAGACTTGTCGCTTCTATTTCAGGCGGGTCGCGATAGATAGACAAAGCGCCTGGCCCTAAATGGCCACTATCGAAAATGCACCCATTGACATTATCTGCTGCATCAGATGCCAAAACACTACGAGAGAGTTATTCGCTTCAGGAGGTCTCATACTATCGGCTCGTTTCCCCTCGGCTTCTTCTTTTCTAAACTGCTTTACCCCCGCCTCTGATGATGCGACATTTTTTACCCTTAATAAAGTCAAAATGAAAAAGTCCTCAATTCACTTGTTAAGAAAGGTTAAATCATAGAGATTTCCTTACCAATCAGGTAGGGGAAGGTTAAACAGAGAGCGCCCAGATTAATTCCCGATGGCATGAAGGAATAGTAGTTAGCAAACATATCACCTATGATAGTGCCTGCAGCGTACAGGCCGGGTATAACCGTATCTTTAGTATCCAGAACCTGCATTTTAAGATTGGTACGCAGACCACCGGAAACCATTAACAACCAGATTTTATCGGTCGTCTGTCCATAAAACGGCCCTTTTTTCACCGGTATGAGTAAGCCCGGTCTTTTAAAGAAGTCTTCATCCTTGCCTTTCTTGCAGAAGCCGTTATAGCGGTCGACGGTGGCCTGAAGCGTACCTGCGTCCAAACCCAGCTTCTCTGCCAACTCTTCGATAGTATTTGCCTTGAAAATGGTACCTTCTTTAACAGCAACCTCCCAACCCGCCACTACATCTTCTACCTTTAAGGGAGGATCGCCGTGGGGACATAGCCTGGGATACCAGGGTGCCATCTTCTGTCCATAATCTGAGTCCCAGATGGCAAAGATTTTCCGCTCCGGCTGATTCATCTGAAGAAAACCGGCATGCGTACTATTGACATCCTCGCTGCAATAGCGCTCTGCATTTTTGTTAACCACCAGTCCTTTAAAACTGGTATATGGCTGAGTCTGCGGACCTATCCCACCTCTAAGCAACGGGGCATTCGGAAAGATCTGCTGCCAGGCGGCACCTACCCATAATCCCATCTTATGGCCATCGCCAGCATAAATCCCGCCCCAAATACGTTGTGCATTATAGTTTAACGGAGTGATTTTTACAAAAGGCAACGCTTCCGGACAATACCTGGCAACCATTTCCCTATCTCTGGTGAAGTCTCCGGTGGCCAGCACAATGGCTTTAGAGCCGACATACTTTATGTATTCACCTTCGGCATTCTGGGCAATGACCGCGGTTACCCGGCCGGTATTACGTTTCTCGCGGATTAGCTGCTTCGCCACGGTCTTATAATAAATCTTAGCCCCCGCTGCTTGAGCTAGACTGGCCAGGGTCTTCACCACCAATGGCTGCCCCCGACCTATGGTGTTGATTTTCCCGCCTAGAAAACCGTGTGATCCGGGAAATGCTGATATTATGCCGTCAGGATCCTCTACCCCTCTCTCAAGATCTGTTGTATAACCTGCGGCTTCCATTTTATCGATAAGCCAATCCATTGCTTCGCCGCTCTTGTTAGCAAACAGACTCCATTTAGCCTGATCAATTCTAGCTGCTGCTCTGTCTATCTCTTGTTTGAAATTTTTACCAATATCATATTTAATCCCTAGCTGACGGGTAAGCTTACTGTTGATAGCATGTATCGAGCCTCCCCG
>CAYLVC010000069.1:0-11769 GCA_964387005.1 uncultured Dehalococcoidales bacterium
GCTGCACGGCCGTGGACACCTTGTTCACGTTCTGTCCGCCCGGTCCTGAAGCACGGATGAACTCCATCTTGATCTCATTTTCATCCAACTGAAGGGAAGGTGTAATCTCTATCATGCTTTTACTTTATCTCATCCGGACGTACGGCGCAATACTTCGGTCAATTCCAGCACACTCCTTAATGATAGCTATAACATTATGAATCTGGTACGAAAAGGTGAAGATATCAATACTCAACCTCTCCTGGATTGCTGAGACTCGAACCCCGTTTATCATTTTCCGGTAGAAGCACTCTCAATAATCTGATAGACCCGCTTGATATCCAGGTTCGCGCGAACCAGCTCCGCCAGCCGGTCATACTGAAGGTCTTTATCCCTGGCATTGGTAATTACAGCTTCCAGTCCCCTGATCTCCCGCAGCTTTTCCAGGAAAGCACGCGTAAAAGCGGCGTTATGCCACAATCCGTGCATATAGGTGCCAAAAACCAGTCCGTCAGCGCTGACTGACCCATCGAAATAGCCGGCCTGTCCGGCGGGGGTTTCCAGCACTTCGAAGACCGGCTTCATCTCAAGACCAAGGGTCTGTCCGTTATGAATTTCATAACCGCTGACCTCGATCCCTGCGAGGCCTTTAAAAAGACCCGCAGCAGCCTTCACCCTGGATTTTACCTGGGTAGTAGTCTTACCGGCGTAAAAGGTAGTCTCTCCATCCAGCAGTCCCAGACCCTCTACAACGAACTCCCCGGACTCTACCCCGGAGGGATCTTTTAGGAGACGTCCCAGCATCTGGTAACCACCGCAAATACCGGCCACGGGCGTCCCTGAGGCGGCCAGGCGGGCTATCAGGCGGTCCAGTCCCTCCTGCTTCAAATACTTCAGATCGGAAACCGTGCTCTTGGTCCCGGGTAGAACAATCAGATCAGGGTTAGCCAGGTCAGACGGCTTGCTGACGTAGTTCACAGCGCAGCCCATCTCTTCCAGGGGATCGAAATCATCATAGTTGGATATATGGGGCAAACGGATAACAGCGATTTTCAACCCTCGACCGGTTGAAACCTGCGGCTTTTCATCCAGGTAGACCGAGTCCTCCTGGGCAATGCCTATGTCCCTGAAATAGGGGACCACGCCCAGTACCGGCCTGGAGGTTTTTTTCTCCAGGAAGTCCAGACCGGGTTTCAACAGTGAGACATCACCCCGGAATTTGTTGATGATGAAACCCTTCACAATTCCCTGTTCTTCTTCAGTCAAAAGCTCCATCGTACCCACCAGGGAAGCGAAGACCCCGCCGCGGTCGATATCCCCCACCAGCAGAACAGGGGCATCCGCCATGAAGGCGATGCGCATATTGGCTATTTCTTTTTCTTTCAGATTGACTTCTGCCGGGCTGCCGGCGCCCTCGATAATCACCAGATCGTTTTTGGATCGCAGCCGCTCCAGGGATTCCCGGATAATGCCCAGCAGGTGAGGGGTGTATTCATAGTAGCGTTCAGCGTGAAGCGTACAATCGGCTTTGCCCAGAACAATCACCTGGGAACGGGAATTGGACTCGGGTTTTAGCAGCACCGGATTCATGTCCACTGAAGCTTCAATTCCGGCGGCTTCAGCCTGCACGGCCTGGGCCCGGCCGATTTCACCCCCTTCCCGGGTAACAAAGGAGTTCAAGGCCATATTTTGAGACTTGAAAGGGGCCACACGATAGCCGTCCTGCCGGAAAATCCGGCAGAGGGCAGTTACTATAATGCTCTTGCCTGCCGAAGAGGCTGTACCCTGTATCATCAATGTCTTAGCCGTCATAGAATACGCACCCTTTCCCGTTTACCACGCTGTAAATCACTTCCAACATCCCCTGGATTGAAAAACAGGCTCAATCATTCTTTTTCCGGCAGATTTCCGTGTAAAACTCCGGACGGCGGTCGGCCATACAGTCCATTTCAAATTCACCGGGCTTGATCACGGTCCGCTTGCGCCTTCCCTCTTCCAGATCGATTTCGGCGTAAATCACCTCTTCGCTGATACGTCCGGCCTGGACCAGCGTTTCCCCCTGACAATCCAGGATGGTGCTCAGTCCCAGGAAATCGGAGCCGCGTTCACTGCCTACCCTGTCAGAGGCGACAATGCAGACCCTGTTTTCATAAGCGCGCGCGGGGAGAATAAAACGCGTCACCTTCTCTCTCCCAAGAGGCCAGTTGGTGGGCAGGGCCAGAATGTCCGCCCCGAGCAGGGCCATGACACGTGAGCTTTCCGGGAAGGTGCAATCATAACAAATATACATCCCGATGTTGCCTGCCGGTGTCGGATATACCCTGAACGGCAAATCCCCCCTGTCAAGGAAACGGTCTATCCCCAGGAAGGGAAGGTGAATCTTACGGTATTTTCCGATCAGGCCCTGCGGTCCAACCAGTACGGCAGCGTTGTAGCAATGCTCGCCTTCTTTTTCCAGGAGACCGGCTACCGCCACCACATTGTTCTCCCGGCAGCCTTCTTCAAGAGCCCGGGTAAAACCTCCCGGGACGGTTTCCATGTAAGGCAGCGCTTCCTCACGGCTGGCATAGACATAGCCGCACAGGGCGCATTCTGGAAACACAATCAGGCGCGCACCTCGGCCTGCGGCCTGCTTCAGGTAAAAAAGAATTTTCTCCTGGTTCTGACAGTTGGCGGATATAACGGGTTCCATCTGTACCGCCGCAACTTTCACTTTTTGACTCATGCTCCTGCCCTCCCCCTGCTGCTTTTCGCACCCTCATTTCCTGATGATTATACGCACTTTCAGGCGCAGGGGCAAGGTATTGATAATCCCCCGTTTTGGTTGTAGTATCAATAAGTATGAATAAACCGACTTATACCGCTGTCATCCCGGCTGCCGGACTTTCCAGCCGGATGAAACAATTCAAACCCCTGCTCAGGATCGGCGACCGGACGGTCACCGACCGCCTGACAGCGCTTTATCGGGAACAGGGGATAGGGGTTATACTGGTAACCGGCTGGCAAAAGGAAAAACTGCGTTCGGGTATTGACAGCAGTGATATATCCATCGTTGAAAACCCGGATTTTGCCACGGGCATGTTCAGCTCCATCAAGGCCGGTTTGAACCAGGTCAAACCAGGTGAATGCCGGGCTGTTTTCATACACCCGGTGGATATTCCGCTGGTCAGGCCTTACACCATCCGCCGCCTGCTGGAAGCGGCTGAAAAGAATCCCGGGCGTATAATCTACCCTGTCTGCGGTGAAGAACGAGGCCACCCGGCAGTACTGCCTGCCGGGATCATACCCTCCATTCTCGATTGGCAGGGAGAGGGAGGCCTGAAAGCCGTACTGGACAACCGGGCGGAGCTGGCTTTAGAAATCAGTGTGCCGGATGATTTTATCCGTTTAGATATGGATACATATACTGATTACCAGGCGCTGCTGTTGCGTTACCGGGTTTATGAGGTACCTTCCCCGTCAGAATGCAGGGTAATATTCAATATTTGCAACACGGCGCCCGACCGAAGAAGGCACTGCTACCTGGTAGCAGACGCAGCCGGAGCACTGGCGGAGGCACTGGCAGCGAAAGGCATAAGACTGGACCACGCACTGGTAAGAGCAGCCGCAGTACTGCATGACATAGCCAAGGGACAAAAGGACCATGCCGGACTGGGAGGGCGTATTTTAAGGGAAATGGGTTTCGGCAGGACGGGTAAAACCGTGGCGGCTCACTCGGACCTGCCGGAGGGGATTGCAGGTTCATTAATTGAAGACAGGATTGTTTTCCTGGCTGACAAATTCGTGGCCGGTGAGGCCCCGGTCACACTGGAAGACAGATACGGGCAGGCACTGGACCGGTTTGGGGCGGACAGCCGGATCAAGGCAAATATCCTGGAGCGCAAAGGGGTGGCCCTCAAGGTAAAAGAGGAGTTTGAACTGGTACTGGGTTACCCGCTTGAAAGGATCATCCACTCCGCTCTTATGTAAAACGGGCCTAAAAACGCACGATACCTGGCACTTACCGAAAATCCTTCTCCCCGTCTCCGGCATGACGTCAACACCCGCGTTGGCAGGCGGCGGCCCGGCGCAATGGAAAAATATTTCAGGTTAAAGTCATCGCCAGGCCTATGTCTATTTATACCAGTTTATAATTGCGCAGATTGCCTTTTTCGTATTCATCCAGCAAAAAACCCGCGATGGTTTTGGCGGAATCCATGATAACGCAACCTTTGGTTATACCCAGGAACTCACGGGTCATCTCTTCGTTGCACAGGTCCCAGGCTTTCCCGAAGTACTTTCGCTGAACATCTTTGCAAAGGATGGAACCGTACTGCCGGTAAAAGGCAGCCAGCAGGGTATCACGGATAACTCCGGCCGCCTGGTGCGCCGCAGTGGTGTCCGAGTTTCCCCTGGGCACTCCCAGAGCAAATCCCATAGCCATGGCGCCGCCGGAGACAGCTCCGCAGGTGCCTTCTCCCGTCATGCAAACCCCGGCAGTGAGCATATTAACGGCTGGATAAAGACGCTCTTCCATATCTTCCGGGACAATCTCCAGTCCTCCCCATCTCAGGGCATCGAGCACGGCATAAAATGTGCAGGGAGCGCACCCCTTGTACCTGGCTTCGTATTCTTTTCCCAGTTCCTCCGCCTTGCGGATAATTTCCTCTCTCGATTTTTTCAATGCCTGCATTTTTATTCTCCTTTTAAACTGAAAACTCTTTACTCATCTACCCCCAGGCACGGCGTGCCGTGCCGCTACCCCCTGATCTCACCCTCGCTGGAAAAGGGTTGGATGTTTATATCTCTCAGGCATCCAGGGGGTACTCGCCATCCGATTCGCTGCGGCGAGTGCTTCTCCAAATGGTTGGACCAAGGGTTGGTTACCGGTTTATTCCGGACGGGCAGCATCCATATTCCAGGTGATGGTGATGGTTGTGCCGCCGCCCGGCCGGCTGTCTATATCCAGGCAGGCATTGATCTCCCTGGCCCGCTCCTTCATAATGCCCAGTCCCAGGCTCTGGGCTTCGATATCCTGGGAATCGAAACCTTTCCCGTTATCGCTGATAATCATGCGTACCTCTCCGGGGCGGCAACACAGGCTGACATTGGCCTGTGAGGCAGCCGAATGCTTGGCCACATTGTTGAGAGCTTCCTGGGCAATGCGGTAAAGGGCGATCTTGACCTCCGGAGGGAGGGTGTTATGGCCTTCGATCTGAACTTCTACCGGAATCCTGGCACGCCCGTTGATGGACTCGCCCAGCTGGCGCAGAAGATCGCCCAGCTCAGCATCTTTCAGTGCCACAGGGCGCAGCTCGAGCAGCAGCGTCCGCATCTCGGCCAGCGCCCCCCGGGTCAATTCCCTGATCTCTCCAATCCGTTTGCGGCCTTCTTCAGGGTTGCGTTCCCATAATTTGGGTAAAACCTCGGCTATCAGGCTGGCTGAGAAAAGGGTCTGGCTGACTGCATCGTGCAGGTCCCTGGCCAGCCGGTTGCGCTCTTCGATAGCCGTTCTTTCTTTCAATTGCTGGGCCAGCAATTCCTCGGCTTTCTTTTGTTCGGTGCTGTCGATTCCGATGCAGAGGATTTCTTTTAGTTTGTTATCTTCATCTACAATGGGTTTGTTGGTCCAGACAATCCAGGCTTTTTCTCCATTTCTCAGCGTGTTTTCTTTCTCGTTATGCAAATATTTCTCAGGATGAACCAGGATCTCCTCCATCATAATATCCTGGTCCTGGCGGTTCTTCCCTGTAGCCTGGAGAATGGTGCCAACGGCATTTCGTCCTGTAATTTCTTCCTCTTTATAGCCGAAAAAGTCCTGGGCGAACTTATTGATGAAAGTAATATTGCCAGCGGTATCCATTTCGATAATAAAGCTGTTGGCATTATCGATAATGCGGCGGTATTTGATCTCGCTCTGGATCAGGGTATTCTGGGTAATCTTGCGTTTTTCGATTTCGCGCTGAAGCATCCACGAGCTGAAGAAAAGAGCAACGCCGGTAGCTACCAGGGCAATAGGCCACCATTGGTTAAAGCCGTAAATCCAGGCCAGGCCGATAAAAAGCAGGATAACCCCGGGGATAAGCCGGCTGAAAGAATAAGAACGGGATGACGGATTAATATAATGGACAAAAGCATCGACAAGAAAAACAATGCCCAGGCCGATAACCATTGCCTGCCACCAGCCTGTATCGGAGAGCCACTCACGACCTCTTACAAAGAAAAGAATGCCCAATAGGATTAAAAGCAGCCCCCAGAAAAGTCCGCTCAGCGGATCGCTGGGTTTCTGCTGGCGAACAGCCCTCATTTTCTCCCGCTTAACGTCTTTACGGGAGTGGTATTCAATTTCCTTTTTGATTATGTCACCCAGCGACTCGGGTTGATCAGGTTTATTCGATAGGGGCATATCTTACTCCAGCAACTCCATGATATGCATGACCTTAACCGGAAGCTTATGACGGGCAATACCGTCCATCAGCTGGATTTCGCAGCCGGGACAGCCGCTGGCCACGATATCAGCCCCTGATTCCTGGATATGCTTGATTTTCTTGTCGGCGATAGCGGCTGAGAGGTCGTAGTAATGCAGGCTGAAACTGCCGGCCATCCCGCAGCACCTGTCAGCTTCCGCCATTTCCACATACTTTATATCCGGAATCATCTTCAATATTTGCCGCGGCTGCTCCCTTACCCCCATGTGACGGCTGAGGTGACAGGGGTCGTGCCAGGTAACAGTCTTGCCCCGCACCTCCGGCACTGGCCTGTAGGCCTGGGGAGGCAGCTTCAGGATGTCCGTAAGAAAGGATGTGATATGCACAACTTTTTCAGCCAGTCGCCCATAGTCTCTTTCCCTCTGAGGAGTATCGGCCAGGTACCGGACATAGTCCTGCATGGCCGACCCGCAGGTAGCACAATCGACAATAACAAAGTCCAGTGCTTCGAAGGCTTTGACATTGGCATCGGCCATTTTTCTCCCGGTCTCAAAATCACCCGCCCCCATGAAAACAGGTGCGCCGCAGCAGCCCTGCTCCCGGGGCACGTTGACCACCACCCCGCTGCGGGTAAGAAAGCTGATAATTTTCCGGCCGACACCGGGGAAAACATAGTCCGTCATACAGCCGGTCATATAACCGGCCTTGACCTTGATTTCCGTACCCTTCGGGGGTAAATTCACAACGGGCACCATCTGTCTCAAGAAACGAGGCGCCACCTGGGGAATCTGCCGACCCCTGCCCAGGGCTGAAAGGAACATTGGCAAATGCCTCAAAGTGCCTTCTCCCCTGGGGAAAAAGACCTTCTGGGCTGCACCTGCGGCCCTGACCATGTTTCCAAACAGGGCTCGATGGGGAAGAACGCCACGGTAAATCAAATTATAAGGAAAGGCCAGTCCCCGCTTTCTGAACTGGTCCGCTCTGGCAGCAATAACCACCGCCGGAATATTCACACCGGCCGGACAACCGGCGGTGCAGGTCTTGCAAAGGGTGCATTTGTCCAGCTTTTCCGCCAGCTCCGGTGTGAAATCCAGCTCTCCCTTCAGCAGACCCTTGACCAGGGCGTTTCTGCCCCTGGCCACGGATGACTCAACCAGCTCTTCACGGTAGACAGGGCAGGAAGAGATGCAAAAACCGCATTTCATGCATAGATCGTTATCTTTCTGAAAACGCCTGATCTCCTTGAAATCCTTTTCCGGATTCAAAGGCATGACTAATCCTCCCAGTATTTTCCCGGGTTCAAAATACCCTGGGGATCGAGCACTTTTTTGATATCACGCATAACCCTGAGAGCCTGCGGGTCCATGGCCATCTTCATAAAACGCTGCTTTTCCAGTCCTATGCCGTGCTCGCCTGAGATCACACCTCCCAGTTCCAGTGTGGCTTCCACCATCTCATCCACCGCCTTCATGGCCCTGGAAAAGCTATCATGGTCATTGATATCCGTCTGGATGGAGGGATGAATGTTCCCATCTCCGGCATGGCCGGTAAAATGGATATCGAAACCATATTTTGGTCCGATAACATTGCACTTCTTTATCAGGGCGGCGATTTTGTCCCTGGGGACGGTCATATCCTCGGACAGAATAGTGGGAGCACTGCTGTATAAAGCACTGAAAGCCCCTTTGCGGGCCAGCCAGAGCTTATCCGCTTCGGATGCATCCAGGGCAGAGCGGGCTTCCCTGGCTCCCGCATCACGGCAGATCACAATAACCTGCTCGATCTCCTTCTCCACCCCCTGAGGTTCACCGTCGGACTGAACCAACAGGAGGGCGCCGGCCTCAACCGGCAGTCCCAGGTGTGACTGCTCTTCAATTCTTCTTAAGTACCAGTTGTCCACAAATTCCACTTTAGCAGGTATAATGCCGGCCGCAATGATCTGCGAGACAGCCTCTCCTGCCACCTCCATCCCGTCAAACACCGCCAGCATGGTCTTCTGGAACGCTGGCAAGGGTATTAACCTGAGAGTGATCCCTGTGATGATACCCAGGGTGCCTTCCGAACCGGCAAAGAGCGTCGCCAGCTCATAGCCCATTCTGTTTTTGATGGTCTTGCCCCCCAGCCTGGCGATTTCTCCATCAGCCAGTACGACTTCCAGTCCCAGCAGGTACTGTTTGGTAACGCCGTATTTTACACAATACGGTCCGCCGGCATTTTCGGCCACCGTACCGCCCATGGTGCAGCCGGCAGCACTCTGCGGGTCGGGAGGATAAAACAGTCCTTCTTTGGCCAGGGCGATTTGAAAGTCCTGCATAACCACCCCGGGTTCGACCTCGGCCGTTAATGTAGCTTTATTTATGCTGATAATACGGTTCATTTTGGCCGTACAGAGAACAATGCCGCCCCTGATGGGTATTGATCCCCCGCTGACATTGGTACCCCCACCCCTGGGGGTGACGGGGATATTGTTTTCAGCGGCCAGTTTAATGATGCGAGATACCTGAGCGGTAGTTTGAGGCAGGACCACCACATCGGGAAGATGACTCCACATAGTGGTACCGTCGTAGGAATAGGTCAGCAGGTCTTCTCTGCCCAGCAGGACATTTCTCTCCCCTGCAATGTTTTTCAAACTCTCGATTTGGGCTGCTTCAAGCATATACTCACCTGCCTTATCCCGGTACTCATCAGATAATAATCATGCCAGCCGGACATCAACTACGGCAGGCAGTCCGCGGCGGACCTGATCAAGGGCTTCTTTGAGGACAGGCAGGACCTCCTGCGGCTCGGAAACGCTCTTCCCGTATGCCCCGCAAGCCCTGGCAATCGCAGCGTAGTCCGGTGGAGAAACAATATCCACGCCGGCTTCGAATCCCTTTTCAACTGTCAGCTTTTCTGAGCCGAACCCTGCCTGGACCAGGCCTTTAATAGCGGCATAGGACTGATTATTGAAGATAACGGCCAAAAAAGGAGCGTGATATGAGCACGCCGACCACAATGCGGCCGTGGGACACCCCCAGACAAAAGCCCCGTCCCCCATCAGGCTGACCACGGTCTTGTCCGGAGCAGCCAGTTTAGCCCCCAGGGCAGCTCCCAGGGGCCAGCCGATGGAACCACCGGCACAGCTCAGCAGGGATCCCGGCTGGGTACGTTCGATCTGTTCGAAAACCACAGAGGAACTGGTGATGGTCTGGTTCAGGATCAGGGTATCCGCCCCCACTACCTCTGAAATACAGTGAGCCAGCCAGTCCGCGGTTATGGGCTTTTGACCGGCCTGTTTTTTTGCCCTGGACTTTCTTTCAAGGCGTTGCTGCAAATTGGTATATTCAATTTCAATGAAACGCTGTTTGAATAACCGGCGCTGTTCCGGGGTAAGGATACGTTCAATTACTTTCTGAAGGGCAGGGATAGCCTGTCTGGAATCGGCCTCGATGAAGACCTCCGCCGGATGTTCCCATAAAGGGGCTGTTCTTCTGGAGGGATCAAGGTCAATGCAAATCACCTTTGTCCCGGGCGCGGGAGCAAAGGGCGCGGGAGCGTAAGGCAGATCGTAGTCTATCAACAGCAGAGCATCACTCTCTGCAATATAGTGTCCTGAATCCCTGCTCCCGCCGCTGATGGGATCAATTCCGGAACAAAGAGGGTGTGTTGTGGGAAAATTCATTCTTACCGGTCCGCTGAAAACGCGGCAGGAAAAGGTCTCTGCCAGCCTCACCAGGTTGGCCACGGATTCAGGATAACGCCCGGAGTGACCGGCTATTATCAGAGGACTGGCGGCTGATGCCAGCAGACCGGCAGCCTTTTCCAGGGCTGAGGCCTCCGCCTTTTTCACAGGCCTGGCGCTAACCGGGGATGGAAGGCAGATCTCACCCTGAGTGGCAAAAAGTGACCTGATGGGTGAGGCCAGGTAAACCGGACCGCAGGGACCGCTAAGAGCGACCTGCAATACCTGATCAAGGGCATCGGCGGTATTTTCGCCTTCTTTGACCGTATAGTCCAGTTTAACGCAATTACGGACGATCAAACCCTGATCATAAGGCTCCTTGCGCCAGTTCTCCCGCCGGGCGGAAGGCTGGACCCCTGCCAGGAGAACGACGGGCACACGCCCGCGCTGGGCGTTGGTAATGGCCCCACCTACCTGAAAAGTCCCCAGCTCGCTATGTACCAGCACCACCTGGGGACGGCCGGAGACCATGTAATGGCCGTGCGCCGCAGCCATGGCTACGGACTCATCCAGACAAAGGACCAGCGCAGGGGCTTTTTTGCCCATTCCTTTCAACCTTGACACCGCCACCTGGAAAGGAACGGTATCGATTCCCGGGTTGAAGAAGATATACTCCACCCCGCAGGCATTCATCACTTCGATACAGGCTTCAGCCTGCACATACTGCTCCATAGCTCCTACCTCACACCCTTAACCGGCATTAACGTGATGTATAAGTTCTTACTCTACTGCCTTGAATCTATCAGCGGCATGCCCGCAGATAGTGCATTTTTGCGGAGCATCCCCGGCGGAGAGGTTGCCGCAGGTCTGGCAAACATAATATTTCTGTTTTTCGATGCGCTGCCCGGATTTGACGGTCTGTAAGGCTTTTTCAAAAAAGGTATTATGGACCCTCTCCGACTCCAGAGCAAAACTGAAAGTAATGCGGGCCCGCTCGGCCTGCTCTTCAACCGCCTTTTCCACCAGAGCCGGGTAGAAGGCGGTGATCTCGCGGTGCTCACTGGTGGCCGCCGCCAGCAGATTATCCCTGGTTGATCCAAGGGCATCCATCACGCTGAAATGGTTCCTCAAGTGTACCATTTCAGCTTCAGCGGCAGCACGAAACAGACTCGCCAGCTCCGGATATCCTTCCTGGTCAGCTTTCAGGGCAAACAGCAGATAGCGGCAATAGGCCTGGCTTTCTCCTGCAAAGGCTGATTGCAGATTACCGTCAGTTTTATACATGGGATTCGCCTCCTTTAAAAAAGATAATCCGGACTGCATTTTGAGGTAATTATACGCTAATTCTCAGGCTAATAAAACAGAGGCAAAAGAGTATGTTTCCAGCTTCCCGATAGAGCTCGATCTGAGACTTACAGGCTTCAGCATTCCCATTGATTACTGTGGTACGTGATAGGTAGCAAATCCTGAAGGTTCAAGCCCCGGGTAAATGCGATGCATGCCGAGGTTGTGCAAAACCAGGGTTCATGGAAAAGGTCAATCGGGTAATTGTACTATCGCAGCAAGCGCATCGGTAGTGGTCACTACCCAACTGACATGGCCCTGGCCGGTTGTATCCTCAGCCAGCACGATACTGCCTGTTCCAAAGTGGCGGACCTGGCCGTCACCCACCTTCACGGCAACTTCACCCGAGAGAAAGAAGAAAAACTGCCGCCGGGGTGC
>CAYLVC010000070.1:0-11712 GCA_964387005.1 uncultured Dehalococcoidales bacterium
ACTTCAATGCGCACCGCGAATGGATCGAAAGGGTTTGCGGCAATGCCGGAGTCACGCCCGTTTTGCCCCTGTGGCAGCAGAAACATGAGGATGTTGCCCGTGAATTCATAGCCGCCGGGTTCGAAGCGGTGGTGGTTGCGCTGCGGGCGGACCTGCTGGGCGCAGAGTGGCTGGGCAGGACGCTCAATGAGGAGTTTATCCAGGACCTGGCCGCCTTCAACAGCAGCATCAGTCCCTGCGGTGAGGCCGGTGAATTTCATACCCTGGTCTTGAACGGCCCGCTGTTTCAGAAACGCATGAAGATTGTTGAAGCCGCCCCGGTACGGCGGGAAAACCACTGGTTCCTGGACATTAAAAATATTGAACTGGCAGACAGGGAGGCCTGTTGAACGATAAAAAGATCATTCTGCTTCTGGGAGGCGCTCGCAGCGGGAAAAGCTACCATGCCCAGAAACTGGCAGAACAGAGCGGACACACGGTGCTTTTTGTGGCCACGGCCGAGGCCGGCGACGAAGATATGCTGCTGCGCATTGAAAAACATAAACAGTCCCGTCCCGCCGGCTGGTGTACGCTGGAAGCCGCGGACCATATCGGCGGGCGGATTGAAGACGAGATCGGGGATGAGAAAACGGTCATTATCGATTGTATTACGCTGCTGGTCAACAACATCTTCTGCCGCTATGACGAAAAGCAGTTCGAGAATATCAGCGATTCCCTGCTGGAAAAGCAGGTGACGGATGAGATGAACGAGCTTTGCGCCTGTTTCAAGAAGGTCGATGCGGACTTTATTATCGTCAGCAACGAAGTAGGGCTGGGACTGGTGCCGGACAACCGCATGGGCAGGCTCTACCGGGACATCCTGGGGCGCGCCAACCAGGTGCTGGCCGCTAATTCTACCGAAGTCTACTTCATGGTGTCCGGCCTTCCGCTGAGGGTCAAGCCCCAGTAGAACAGGCAGATATCCGTTTTTTCCTCTTTGCAGGTTTCCCTTATCCGGTGAAACGCAAATACCCCCGGTGGGTTGAGTAATGCTGCCAGTCGTCGTAAAGAACGATTTTCTTCAGCTCTGCTCCTTACCCGGTCCTCTTGAGGCCACATGTACTAAAAGTGATTTTTGTTGACTCCAATAAATACACAAAATATAATATTTCATATGGTTAATGTGAACAATTGCAGTGAGGGTAAAATTGTGGATGGAAAGCCAAAAATAGGGCTTGTTATTGGCGGTGGAGGAATAAAATGCCTGGCTGCTATATCCTTATTTGAGTTCTTAGATGCGGCTAAGATAGATGTAGAATTGATGGTGGGTTGCAGCGGAGGCGCTATCATGGTGGCAGCGTATGGAGCCGGATATAGCTCGGGACAGATGAAGGATATTATTGCAAAATCGGTAAGCAAAAAAATGTTCATGAATATAAATTTACGAGCAGTAGCCGGTATTGCCCGGCTTCCATTCTGCAAATTCGATAAATCCTCTGGCATACTGAAATCCGATGCTATCAGGCGGTTGTATCAACAGGCATTTGGTGATCGCAAATTGGAAGACCTTAGACCTAGAATTATCTTTCAAGCCACAGATTTTCAAACCGGTGAGGGTGTTATCCTGGATAAAGGATTAGTGGCTGACACAGTATATGCCTCTGGAGCTTTATTCCCTATACTGCCGCCATTATGCATTGATGGAAGATGGTTTATTGATGGAGCGTTTAACGCTAACGTACCGGTGATGGAAGCGGTAAAACGCAACATGGATATAATTATTGTAATGATGTTTGAGGAGAAGTTCGCCGCAGACCCGCATGGGTTTGTTGAATGTTATTACACGATGCATAAGGCCATGGCTCGAGCAATGGATAGGAGCCAGATGTCTTTATCAGTTGATTTACATTCATATGAAATAGTTGTTCTTAATGTATTTTTTGATAAGGATATTCAAATCTGGGATGTCGATAAAATTCCGTTAATATTGGATACCGGCCAAAAAGCTGTTGATCGCAAAAAAGAGGAGATTCTTTTTCTTATCCAGGAATTCTCCAGATCGAAGACTCATTCCTCCTGAATAGCCTAATTCCTCAGGTTTTATCTTGTTTTAAATCCTGGTGTCTTCCATTAACTATTGTTGTGTCTCACATATGAATTTATATCGATTAACCAGGTGTAGGGTGGGTTAGCATCCCCCTTTACATGAAGCGTAACCCACCAATTTGATCTCGCTGATTCACCTCTACATATGTTGAAAGCTGTGAACAGACTCTTGTAACATTGGGGTCATGACCGGCAATATCAAGGGTGAACGGTATATTACAGCTATCCTCCCCCCTGCTTGAACAACCTCCCGCAAACGGATTATACTATGCATCAAGTACGACGAACGATTGAAAAACATGATAATGAGAGTGAGGATGTTATGGCCAGTGATGCGGTTTACAGCCGGATTGCCGAGACCTTTGAGTACGAGGCGACCCCCAATATCATCAAGTACCTGAAGGTCCTGTTTACACCCGAAGAAGGTGAGTTCCTCCTCCAGTTGACTACCCCGATAACCTGCAGGCAACTGGCGGAAAAGCTCAAAGTCGATGAGAAAAGCCTTGAGGAAAAGCTCCAGGCTTTCAAGCGCCGCAGGCTGCTTTTCCAGAGGCATGATGAATATCTTTTCCACATCGCCCGGCATGGGTTTTTTGCCCGCATCGGTGCGGCCAGAGATGAAGATATTCCCGAAGGGTTCTGGAAGGCCTGGGATGATTTCATGCCCGAAGTAGAAGCCAAAATGATCAAGCGCAGCATCGAGGTCGCCAGGGTGATTCCGCCCACGGGTCTCATGTCGCGCATAGTCCCGGCCTGGTTAGCCATGCAGACCAATAAGGACGTTAAGCCGGAGGATATCCTGCCTGATGAAGATATTCATGCCATGCTGCGGGAAAAAGGGAGTAAGGAGATAGTCGCCGTGTACGACTGCGGCTGCCGCCAGAGGGCCAGGAGATGTGACAGGCCCACCCGTAATTGTTTCGAATTCGGCAAGTACGCCGAGTTCAATCTGAACCAGTCCTCCGCCCTGGAGGTTATTTCCGTAGAAGAAGCCATTGCCATTTCAGACGAGGCGGAGAGGGCCGGCCTGCTCAAGAGCGGAGGGCTGATGAAGAGAAACGGAGGAGTGCTCTGCCACTGCTGCGAATGCTGCTGCAACGTAATGGGAGCTACTATACGCACTGGCACAGCCCATGAGCTGCGTTCGCCCAGCCGCTGGCGGGCGAGAGTGGGTGAGGAGACCTGCACCGGCTGCCAGACCTGTGTCGACCGCTGTTTCTTTGACGCAATCGAGATGAAGAAGGTCCCTGGCTCGAAAAAGATGAAGGCCTTTGTAGATGTTGAAAAATGCATGGGCTGCGGGCTCTGCGTTCTCGGCTGCAAGCCGCAGGCCATGAAATTCGATCTGGTGAAACCGCCGGAATATTTAGAGGGTCCGGAGGGGCTTCCTGAAATGGGAGAAAAGCCGGTTTGGGAGACTTTCTCTGCGGCGCCATAATAATCCGAAGGAGGACCATATGGTAAAACTGGCAGAACTGAAGAACCTCAGGCATGAATCGAATCTGGTCGAGCTGAAGCCGTGGAAATCCATGCATAAAAGCATTACCCTGCCGATGATTACAGCCCTGGGGGAGAAGGATATTCCCGGCTCCCAGCTGGTAATTGGATTTGCCTATATCGATCAGCCGGAAGAGAAGATCGGCATAAAGGCCCATATCCATCCCAATCGCGACCAGTGGATTTTTCTCTTCGGGGCCCGGAACTTCGTGGAATTCGATGCCGATGTGGAATTCTACCTTGATGAAAAATGGTACAAGATCGATTATCCCTTTTATGCCTATATCCCCAAAGGGATGGTTCACAACCCGCTGCGCATCATACGAGTGGGCCAGCCGCTGATCTTCATCGATGCCAGGGTGGCTCCGGATGACGAGCCCCCGATATTTGTCGAGGAGAAATCCCCTAAACCGTAGCGCAATTTGTGATAAAATCATAGAAGCGGGCGTTGCTTGATCAGGCACCGCCTGTATACTGGAAGCTGCGCTGGTAACGGGATACGTCCCCCGTCCGGTAATATGTAATGAAAAGGAGATAATGACCATGTACGAGAGGATACTTGTGCCGCTGGATGGTTCAGAGCTGGCCGAGGTGGCACTGCCTTATGCTACCGAGCTGGCCGGAAGAATGGCCTCCGATGTGACACTGTTATATGTCAGTGACTCGTCCAGGGACCCGCTTCAAAATATGCGCGAGTCATACATGGAAAAAATGGTCGGAGCCGCCAAACGAGGCGTTGAAAGATATCTGGAGGACCCCAAAACGCAGTCTGTACATGTAAAATCCGAGATTCTTTCCGGCAATCCGGCGGAAGTGATCGTAGACTATGCCGAGAAAACGGATACCGGTCTGATCGTCATGTCGACTCACGGCAGGTCCGGCATCAGCCGCTGGACGCTGGGGAGTGTGGCTGAAAAGGTAATCAGGGCTACCACCCGGCCGGTGAAACTGATAAGAGCTAAAGGCGCGGACCCCGATTTGCGTAAAAAGGGAGTGTTGATCAAGACACTGGTTCCACTGGACGGTTCAAAAGAGGGCGAAAGCGCCATACCCTACGTTCAGGAGTTGGCCCTCAGGCTGAAAACAGACGTCATCCTTTTCCAGGTGCTGTCGCCGGGTTACAACACTACCTCGTCCATGGGATTCCCGCAGGGCGTCACCCTTGAGCAGCAGATTGAAGCGGAAAAGGCAGAGGCTGTGAAATATCTTGAATCGGTCAGCTCCCGGTTGGTGCAGGCAGGCCTGACCGTTGAATCGGTGGTGCAGAGCGGAAACGCAGCCGAAGAGATCATCAGGTACGCCGACGAAAACCAGGTTGATATGGTGGCTATGTCTACCCATGGACGGTCCGGCATCGGCCGCTGGGTCTTCGGCAGTGTGGCGGAGAAAGTTCTGTACGAAGGCAGTACCCCGCTTTTACTGGTAAGAGCCTTAAAGTCCGGTGAAAAGTAATGTCTTTTTTGAATATATAATTGAACTTGCCAATACTGCCAATACTGTAAAAGGAACATCTAACTGCTGTTTGACCAGAGTGGGTGTCATGCTGGAGGCCTGATTTCTCCTTTGTCCAAATCAGGCGTCTCCAGCGGGAGACGACGAAGCATCTCAGGGTGGGGTAGATTCTGGTGTTTGCACCTTTTTGCACTTGGGTCAATACTGAAAACCAAAAAGGAAGCCTGAAAATGAATTCTTCTACCCTCTTTTTCGATATGGGAGGAACCCGGATCGACAAATACTTCATCGATAGGTGTGTATCCGATTCCGTAAAGGCCTATAAACCGGCTGCCGGTTTTACCGATTATCTGAAAAAATACACCGCCGGGAATGAGAAAAACTGCTATTTCGTGGGGGATCAGCGGGTTGATGTGGAAAGCGCTCGAAACCTGGGTATTGTTGCTGTGATTGTAGACAGAAAAAAATCCGGTCAGGCTGCCGGAGCCGATTTTGTAATTAATGACTTGACCGGTTTGCTGCCCGTTCTGGGCCTGGGGCAGGGGTGAGATTATCTTTTCCCTTTCCTGGTCAAAAATGATTCCACCGCTTCACGGGTGGAGTAGCGGAAGCGGAAGTCCAGCCTGCTTTCCAGGGCTCCGGTGTTCACCAGAGGCGGGTATTTGATGAATTCCAGCCCGGCGGGCGGCGACTGCTTTTGCAGGCGCAGCTTCCAGCTTAAGGACAGCAGGGGATGGACCAGTCCTTCAGGAACGACCATCATTTTTTTCCCTGACAAACGGGCAATCTCGCTGTATTTTATCTCACCTCTGCCGGCTACATTAAAAGTCCCGGGAATGGGCCGCATAACCAGCGACTGCACCAGGTCTACCACGTCATCCTCATGCACAAACTGCATGAGAGGGTCCCAGCCTCGCAGTCGCATCATGCAGGGTAGCTGCATCATCACCGTGGATATGGTTTGAGAGGCATGAGGCCCTATCACGGGACAGGTCCTCAATATCGTTAGCCGGACGTCGGGACATGACAGGCTGAATTCCCGCAGGAGTTTTTCTACTTTAATCTTATCTTCGGCGTATTGAAACCCGGGCAGGGGACGGAGGGGGTGGTCTTCTTTCAGTCCCGGAGGGTTGTCTGGAAAAGCTCCGTAAACGGTATGGCTGCTCAGGTAAAGGAACTGCCTTATCTTCGCTCTCCGGCAGGCCTCCAGGAGGTTAACTGTGCCTTCAACATCCACCTCTCCGGCCTCTTTTTTACAGTGGGTTGGCTTCAGGACAAAGGCCAGATGGACCACGCTCTCTATGCGGTTATCCAGCAGGACGTCGTCCAGCGGCTCAAGAATGCTCCGCCGGTAGAAACGCAGTTTGGCCGGACTGAGCGCCGGAGGCCGGATATCCGTCCCAAATATCGCCGAAATCTGCGGAAGCTCAGTAAGACCGGCCAGCAGCCGCTGCCCGATATAGCCCGAGACGCCTGTAATAAGCACCTTGCCCGGTGAATGCCCGTCTGTATTCTTTTCCCCGGTCGTCTTGTTAAGATCAGGACTTGGCGGGGACATCGATTACCTCAAAGCTCAGCAGGCCGATGCCCTCGGCCACGAAACCTACTTTCAATTTATGCGGTCCGTCGGCCAGTGTGACTCCCTCGACAAGCATGGTCAGTGACTTGTTCATTGCCAGTGTGAAAGGCTTTTCATCGCTGACCGAGTTGAAGGGGACCGGTTCTGAGTCCGGCATATAGAATGATTTTTCCAGGGGAAGTTCCTGCCCGTCCAGCACCAGCGGCAGGAGCTGTTTGCCGTAGCCCGACCCCAGTGTGTTTTTTAATTCAAATTGAAATCCTTCAGTATTGTTGCGCAGGCTTCCTTTAACGTACAGCCGTTTAAGTAGAAATGAGGGCACTGCAACCATAAAGACCTCCTTTTTACCCCTGTAATATCTTGAAATATGCCCTGCCGGAAGAAATCCCTTCTTCCGGCAGGAGATTGACTTGCTTTAGTGACAGGCAGAGATAATAGGCTTTGGCCGTCTTCTCCACCAGTTCGCAAATGGTAAAAGCCTCCCGCAGGTCTTTGCCTACGCCTACCATTCCGTGGTTTTTCAATAAAACGGCGTTCCTGTCTTCCAGCCCCCGGACGGCGTTGGCGGCCAGGTCTTCGCTGCCGGAAGGAGCGTATTCCGCCAGTTTAATCGCTCCACCGATCAGGCACATCTGGTCTTCCGTGATAGGCGGTATTTCCAGCCAGGCTGCCGCCATCGCGCTGGCATAAACCGAATGGGTATGGACTACCGCCCCCACATTTTTTCGCGCCCGGTATATGGCGATATGCAGCAGAGTCTCGGAAGAAGGGGCCAGGTCACCTTCCACCGGCTCGGTCTCAAAATCGATTATCGGTATATCCTCCGGTGTGAGCAGATCGTAGGGACGTGAAGTCGGGGTGATGGCCAGCATCTCCCGCCCGTCCTGCGGGGGAAGACGCAGACTCACATTCCCCGAAGTCCCCAGCACCAGACCCTTCTCTATCAATTTCCGGCCTGTATCCAGCACCCCTTTTTTTATATCCAGCCATTTGCTCAATTCAGTTCCCCACTTATTTGTTTCAAGCGCCGGCTGACGGCAAGCCAGCGTTGATAATATTCTTCATATTCAGCCGCCATTAGAGGGTCCGCTTCCCGGATCTCGGGAGGAGACAGCATGGCAGACATGGCTTCTTCCAGACTGCCGTATACCCCTGGTCTTGCCGCTGCCAGCATGGCGGCCCCCAGACCCGAGGTTTCAGCTGCAGGGGTGAACTCCACCGGACGGGCCAGGGCTGCAGGCAGCACATGTTTCAGGCAGGAGCTGCGGCCCAGTCCTCCTCCCAGACGGATTTTCCCGGCCTTTTGTCCGCTGACAGTCTCTATCTGTTCCAAATTGGCTCTCATAGCAAAGCAGATATTTTCAAAAGTGGCCCGGCAGAGCTGAGCGCAGCTGACATTGGTGGCGCTAAAGGGCAGCGGGAAAATAAAGCCGCCCCAGCGCAGTCCCAGGTTGCTCGAGTCCATCATCTCCGGACCGACATAAGCCAGCACTCCCTCCGATCCGGCCGAAACCGATGCAGCCATACTATCCATCATCTTAAACCCTTCGTTTTCCGGCAGGTCTTTTAAGCCGAAAAGACCGGTACGTACCCATTCCAGGGAATGGCCTGTTTCTCCGCTGTTGCTCTCCAGAATCCATTTTCCCTGAAAGGGGTGGCAGCCCGTCCAGGTGCGGCGCGAAGCATCTAAGATGGGCCGGCTGGTAACCATTTGCAGCGGGGTGCTCCATCCGGAGATGATTCCCACCTGTCCGTTTTCTCTGACTTCCATGCCGATCAGCCCGCAGTGGGAATCAGGCGCTCCCTGCACAACCGGCGTATTTTCTGCCAGCCCTGTTTCGGCCGCTGCTCCGGCTGTTACCCGTCCGATGCAGGTCCCGCAGTAAACCGCTGCCGGAAATAAAGCGGGCGGCAGTTCCAGCAGTTCCATTAGTTCTTTTGAGTATTGGCGTCGGCCTACATCCGCCAGTCCCGCTTCTACCGTTCCGCAAGTCTCGCAGGTTATTTCTCCGCACAGGCGGAACAGCAGCCAGTCACTGAAAGACAGGACTGCCGACACCCTGCTGTAAATATCAGGCCGGTTGTTCCGGTACCAGTTCAAACGGGCCGGGGCAAAGAGCAGCGAGGGCAGGTGACCGGTAATTGAATGGATTTGAGAGGCATAGCGGTTGTCCATTTTCAGCCCTTCGGTTACCGCTCTCAGATCGGTATTGGGTCCCATATACAACTCCCGGCCGTCTTTATCCAGGAAGACCGTCCCTTCCCTCTGGCTGGTGGCGCTGATCCCGGCCAGATCACCAGGGCTGATCCGGGCGGCCTTGAGCGCCGATATGGTGCCTTCACAGACCGCTTTCCATAGTTCTTCCGCCTTAAGTTCTTTGCCCAGGGGGGCTGCATCCAAAGGGTAATGGAACTTATATTCCCGGCGTGAACCTGATACCGCTTTCCCGCGCAGGTCGAAAATCAGGCAGCGGAAGGCGCTGGTGCCGGCATCAAGCGCCAGGACATACTTAGAGGCCATTTCCCCTCCAGGCTTCCGGGTTAAGCAAATTCAACGGCCTCTTTCCTTCCAGGAAACGCAGGATGTCGGACGTAATCATGGTCGAATACCGCACAACGGTATTATCGGTAGCGCCGCCGATATGCGGCGTCAGAATAACATTGTCCAGCGCCAGCAGAGGGCTTTGCCTGGAAAGTGGGTGAGTGGCAAAAACATCGAAAGCAGCCCCACCGAGTCGGCGGCTTTCCAGGGCTGAAAAAAGCTCCGCTTCGTCAACCGCCTCCCAGGAAGCGGTATTGATCAGGTAAGCGCCGGATTTTATAAGTTCGAACTGTGAAGGTCCGAGAAGTCCTCTGCTGCTTTCCCCGGCAGCGCAGTGAAGAGTGATCAGGTCCGAGTGTTCAAGCAGGGTCTCCAGGTCCACCGGCTGTACACCCTCCTCGACCATTTTCGCCCCGTTTACATAAGGATCGTAAGCCAGGATATCCATGCCGAAAGCCTGAAGCCTGCCGGCGACTTCACGGCCGATTGCCCCGAAGCCGATGATGCCGGCGGTCTTGCCGGACAGTTCTATTCCTCGCAGCCTGATATAAGGGCCGACCGGGTCTTCCCATTTTCCGGAGTGAACGATTCGATTGGCCTCAGCAATGCGGCGGGCCAAAGAAAGCGCCAGCCCGATAGTCAGTTCGGCTACAGCGGTACTGTTGCGGCCGGGCGTGTTGATTACCGCAATTCCACGCCTGGAAGCCGCCTCCATGGACACGTTGTTGACGGTTCCCCGGCAAACGCCGATCAGACGCAGCCTGTCCGTTTCATCCAGTACTTCTTCAAAAATGAAGTCGGCCTCCATGATGATGATCTGAACATCCCGGTTATTGATATAGTACAGTAACTGTTCAGGCTCCAGCAGCTCTCCACTGTCGGTCCAGCTCCGGTAGAAAATACCCAGGCGCGAACCTAGCTTTTCCAGACAGGGCTTGTCAAAAGGGGCCAACACAAGAGCATTCATCTCAATTTACTCCTACCTCGTCCGGTACAGGTTCAGCGGCGGAGTTTTCCGGCAGACCGGCAGGACGGCAGGTCAAGCTGATGATGCTGGTGGCCTGCTCAAAATCGACCTCAGTGTCCAGACAGCCGTTTTTAAGTAAGGGAATGACCACGATCAGCGGACAAAATCCTGTGCCGGCCAGCATTTTAACTCCCTGCACTCCTTCCTTCAACTCCTTTTCACAGGCTACCGCCACGATTGCCCGGGGGTGTTTCTCTTTAACATACTCAATGGCCAGATGGCCTCCGGGGGCCACGCACACCCCCTTGTAGCCGTGTTTCAGAGCAACGGCTCGCAGGCGGTTGACCGGGCATTCCGTGTTGCAGGCTATGCACTGTAGTCCTTCCCTGTCATACCGGGCCGTACAGGTATTGCTGCGGCGCAAGCAATGGGGCAGGAGAAGTATGCGTTCGCCGGGAGCAATCCCGGCTAATTTTTTCAGGTTATTATCCATTTTTGTCCTCCTGAGAAGACCGATACTGGCCAATGGCCAGGAGCGGGAAATAGACGCGGTACAGGTCGTACCTCAAATAAAAGGTCCTGGGAAAGCCGGTCCCCGTGAAGTCACCTTCCGTCCATGTGCCGTCCCCGTTTTGGCTGCGGAGCAGGTAATTGAGACCGTTCTGCACTGCCGCGCTGGAAGCCTGTCCTGCGGCGATCAGTCCCATTAAGGCCCAGGCGGTCTGGGAAGCGGTGGATTCACCTTTCCCCCTGAGGTCGGGTTTGGAATAAGTCTCACAGGTCTCACCCCAGCCCCCGTCACTGTTTTGATGAGAGTGCAGCCAGTCTGCCGCCCGGAGAATATATTTCTGGCCGGCATCTTCTCCTGCTGCTTTTAGACTTACCAGGACCAGGCTGGTGCCGTAGATGAAGTTCACGCCCCAGCGGCCGTACCAGGCCCCGTCGTGATCCTGGGTCTTCTTCAAGTATGCCACTGCCCTTTTAAGAGTGGGCGAATCTGCCTCGATTTTGCCGAACAGTTCTACGGCATGAGCGGTTACATCGGCTGAAGTAGGATCGAGCGGCGTCATAAAGTCGGCGTAAGGCACTCTGGACAGTATCCGTTTGTCGTTGTCGCGATCAAAGGCCGCCCAGCCCCCGTCGCGGCTCTGCATTTCTCTGACCCAGCGGGACCCTCTGCGGGCCGCTTCCCGGGCGGGAGCTCCCAGGCTTTTCCCGGACTCCAATAAGAGCAGCGCCCGGGCTGCTACCGCTGTATCATCTATGTCAGGGTAAAAGGCATTTTCGAACTCAAAAGACCAGCAGCCCGGCTCAGTCCGGGGGTTATTTACCTTCCAGTCGCCGGGCCGGCGGACTTCCTTTTCCAGCAGCCAGCGGCCGGAACGCAGCAGAGAGGGATGGTCCGCAGGAAGACCGGATTCCAGCAGGGCCAGAATAGACCAGACCGTATCCCAGACCGGAGAAACAGCAGGCTGCATTCTCAGGCTTTTTTCATCTTCCGCCAGGAAGGGGGCCAGTCCGGCCATGCCTTTCTTGATTACCGGTGAATTCGGGGAATAACCCATGAATTTCAAGACCATCATGGAATAG
>CAYLVC010000071.1:0-11660 GCA_964387005.1 uncultured Dehalococcoidales bacterium
CTGTTTCTGTAAAAGAATAAAATTTATCGTTCGGATAAAAGGAAGAGTACGAGTGAAACGAATTGCTGTTGACATGGGCGGCACTTTTACCGACCTGGTCTATATCGATGACATCACCCTGCAAATCATCAGCAGTAAAGTCCGCAGTACGCCTCAGGACATTGGACAGGCTGTCATGGATGTTATTGAAAAGTCCGGCATCGATCTGTCAGATGTCGACCTGTTTTTCAACGGCACCACAGCCGGACTGAATGCTATTGCCCAGAGAAAAGGCTCGAAAGTAGGTCTGATTACTACCAGCGGGTTTATCGATGTGCTGGAAATGGGCAGAGGCACCAAGAAAAATGCCTCCGACCCCATGTGGAAAAAACCGGAACCCCTGGTCCCGCGCTACCTGCGTATCGGCCTCAATGAAAGGATGAGCTATCAAGGCGATGTCCTGGAACCTCTCAGGGAAGATGAAGTCATGGCTGCCGTTAAGAAGTTCAAAGAAAATGGCGTTGAAGCTGTGGCCGTCTGTCTGCTGCATTCTTATGCCAATGCGGATCATGAGATAAGAACCGGACAAATTCTCCATGAAATCTGGCCGGAGGTCCTGGTCTCTCTCAGTTGCCAGGTCGCACGCCAGGTTAGAGAGTATGAACGCACCAGCAGCACGGTAATCAGCGCCTACATGGCAAAGGCTATCATGGGATACCTTGAGAGACTGGATAAAAACCTGAAAAACGAAAATTTCAAAGGACAATTGCTGATATTGGGCCCCGGCGGGGTCATGGGGGCTGAGGCAGCAAAAGAGAACCTGTTATACACGCTCGCTTCGGGCACCGTCGGAGGTGCGGCCGGCGCCGCTTCCCTGGCCGGGACCTGCGGGATTAAGGATTTCGTAACTATGGATGCAGGCGGTACCAGCTTCGATATCTCCGTGATCAAAGACGGTGTGGGAATTGAAAGACACAGTTCGGAAATCATGGGATTCCCGCTGTTGATGTCCGGCATTGAAGTGGACAGCATCGGCGCGGGTGGAGGCAGCATCGCCCGCGTGGATCCCGCCGGACTATTGACCGTAGGGCCGGAAAGTGCCGGGGCTAATCCGGGACCGATGGCCTATGACCAGGGAGGAAAAGAACCAACAGTAACCGATGCCGCTCTGGTCAACGGACTGATCGATCCCGGCTACTTCCTGGGTGGTGAAGTCCGTTTAAACCTTGATTTGGCTGTAAAAGGCGTAGGTTCGATTGCTGAAAAGCTGGGCATTAGCCTGAACAAGGCAGCCGAGGGCATCCTCATGGTAGCCCGCAATAATATGACCTCGGCTATCACCGAAAACCTGGTCCGCCAGGGTTATGATCCCAGGGAATTTGCCATCATGGCTTTCGGTGGGGGAGGCGGTCTCTTTGCCTGTCATATTGCCGAGGATATGTCAATTTCCAGGGTGATTATTCCCACGGCGCCGGGTGTATTCTGTGCCCGTGGAATCCTGACCATGAATATCGTACACAGCTATGCCAGGGCTTATGGGAGGTCTCTTGAGACCCTGGATATCGATGAAATGGCAGCCATTTACCGGGAAATGGAGGCTGATGCTCAAAAAACCCTGCTTACCGAAGGAATGTCAGGGGATAACGTGGAGTTTGTTCGTTCCATGGACATGGGTTATGAATTTCAACGCCATTACCTTGAATCACCGGTCCCCTGCGGAGTTTTAAGCGGGAGTTCCAGGAAATCGATCGCTGAAGGTTTTGAAAGCCTTCATGAAAACCGCTACGGGCACCGCATCAAGGCAGCCCTGGTTACTGTAAACATCCGCTTGAAAGCTATCGGTAAAATAAAAGATTTGCCGCAAATTGAGCTGGCAAAAGGCAAGGACATTCCAGCCGGCGCGCTTAAACCCCGGAGGAAGATCTATCTGGAGAGTAAATTTGTAGATGCCTGTATTTACGAAAGAGACCGGCTGCTGTGCGGTAATGTAATTGAAGGGCCAGCCATCGTGGAAGAGCCCTATCATACTACGCTGGTAATGCCAGGACAGACCCTGGAAGTAGATAAACTGGGCAATCTGGTAATCAGCATAGGAGGTGCTTAGGTGGCTAAATTGGACCCTGTGACCTTTGCGGTTGTACAGAATAAATTTGTCTCTATTGCCACTGCTATGATGGATATCGGAGTCCGGACCGGGGTCACGACCTTTATGTATGAGGTTAAAGACTGCCTGTTTGGCATTCTGGATTCTGAAGCCGGTGTTATTGCGGAATCTCAGGGCATGTTTCAGGCTACTCTTGGCCCGGCGGTCAAAAACTGCCTGGCTTACATCCCCGGAGATCAGATGGAGCCCGACGACATCATTCTCTCCAACGGACCGGCTATCACGGGCAATCACACCTCTGACGGCGTTATCTTCATACCCGTCTTTTTTGAAGGCAGGGTATTCGGCTACGCCGTTGCTAAATCTCACTGGCAGGATATGGGGGCTAAAAGCTCCTATCCTACCAACGCTGTCAACATCTTTGAGGAAGGGAAACGCATACCACCCATTAAGCTCTTTAAGAAAGGCGTATTCCAGGAAGATATCTGGAATATCATCAGATGGAACTCTCGTGCGCCCGATGCGGTCTGGGGGGACATTCAGGCCCTTATTGCCGGCTGCCGTTACGCTGAAAAACAGGTAATTGCGCTCTTAAAAAAGTATGGCCTGGATACCGTCAGTGCCTGTATACGTGAAATGTACGATTACAGTGAACGCATTACCCGCCTGGCTATCGAAAAAATACCGGATGGTACCTGGATAGCTGAAGACTATCTGGACAGCAACGGAATTGACCTGGACAAACCCGTAAAAACCATGGTCACCGTGACTATCAGGGAAAGCGATATTACGGTTGATTTTACAGGCTCGGCCCCGGAGCAGAGAAGCCCCATGAACGGGTTGTGGGTAGCCACATTATCTGCCGTCAGGACCACCATCAAGTCATTGACCACGCCTCAGCTTCCCCTGAACGAAGGCTTTAACCGGCCTATCAGGGTAATAGCTCCTCCCGGCTGCATCTATAACGCAGGTCCCGCTGCCCCCTGTTTTCTCTGCGGCAATATTGCGGGTTCTATCAGTTCGCTTATATTCCGGGCTCTTCATAAAGTTTTACCGGAAAAAATCCCGGCCTGTAGCGGTAGAGACGTTATCGGCAACGGCTGGTTTGGTGTTGACCCCCGGACAGGCCGGTATTGGACTACTCTTACTCCCGATTATGTCGGTCAGGGGGCGGACTTTGTCTCGGACGGCGACAGCTATATCATGGGAGCCAGCCAGAATATTCCCAGCGAAATCATTGAGTCAACTTTTCCACTTTTCGTGGAAAAAGTGGACCTTATAAAGGACAGCGGCGGACCGGGGAAATATAGAGGAGGAGTTGGTTCCAGGCTCTACCTGCGGACTCTGGCGCCAGCCGTTTTTTATAGCTTTATTGAAAACAGCACAACACCTCACTGGGGATTCAACGGCGGTAGGCCCGGCCTGAAGAACTACGTCTCCATCCAGTCCCGCGTCAAGTGCGATTATGAGTTAGTAAAAACATCCGGAGAAAGTCTGGAAACGGGTGACAGGGTCCAGGTAACGGCGGGAGGCGGTGGCGGTTACGGGTCTCCACTGGAAAGAGATATCGAAAAGGTGCGCCTGGATGTTTTAAACGGTTATGTTTCAGTCGACAGCGCTATCCGTGACTACGGGGTTTTTATCAATCCGGATACCTTTGAGATTGACCGGGAGGCAACGCAAATACTTAGAAAATATCTGGTTGCCTGAAATCATTGACTTATCTTAATAAGGAGTGAACCAGTGAAAAGAATTGCAGTAGACATGGGCGGCACCTTTACCGACCTGGTCTATCTGGATGACGAAACCATGCAGGTCGTCACCGGAAAAGCCCGCAGCACACCCCGGGACATCGGTCAGGCCGTCATGGACGTAATCCGCAAAATGAAAATTGATATGTCCGGCGTTGAACTGTTCATTAACGGCACCACCGCCGGCCTGAATGCTATTGCCCAGCGCAAAGGTTCGAAAGTAGGACTGATCACCACCCGGGGATTTGTCGATATCCTGGATTCCACCGGCCAGCGTAAAGAGGTCTACAACTATCTCTGGAAAAAACCGGAAACGCTGGTGCCGCGCTATCTGCGGTACGGCATCGCTGAAAGGATGGGATTTGACGGCAAGATCATCGACCCGCTCGATCCCCAGGATGTGAAAAAGGCCGTCAATCATTTCAAAGAGAATGGCGTGGAAGCGGTGGCAGTCTGTCTGCTGCACTCTTATGCCAACCCCGAGCATGAGAAAAGAGCAGGGCAAATCATCCATGACCTCTGGCCTGACGTCCTGGTCTCTTTAAGCCATCAGGTAGCCCGCCAGAGAGGTGAATTCGAGCGGACGAGCAGTACGGTTATCAGCGCCTACATGGCTAAAGCCATCATGGGCTACCTTGAGCGCCTGGATAAAAACCTGAAAGAAGAAATGTTTAAGGGACAACTGCTGATACTGGGACCAGGCGGCGTAATGGGGGTTGAGACAGTTAAAGAGAATCTTTTATACACCCTGGCTTCAGGCACCGTGGGAGGAGCAGCCGGAGCAGCTTACCTGGCCCGACTATGCGGGATCAGGGACTTCGTTACCATGGACGTGGGAGGCACCAGTTTTGATGTATCCGTCATCAAGGACGGGGCCGGTCTGGAAAGACACAGGGCGGAAATCATGGGATATCCCCTGCTGATGTCCGGGATTGAAGTGGACAGCATCGGCGCCGGCGGTGGCAGCATCGCCCGGGTTGATGAAGCCGGGCTGCTGACCGTCGGCCCTGAAAGCGCCGGGGCCAGTCCGGGGCCCATGGCCTATGATCAGGGAGGCAAAGAACCCACCGTCACCGATGCCGCAGTGGTCAACGGGCTGATAGACCCCAACTACTTCCTGGGAGGGGAAATACACTTGAATTTCGACCTGGCCGTGAAGGGCGTCTCATCCATAGCCCAAAAACTGGGCATCAGCCTGAATAAAGCCGCTGACGGTATCCTGGCGGTAGCCCGCAACAATATGACCTCGGCCACAACCGAAAAACTTCTGCGTCAGGGTTTTGATCCCCGCGAGTTTTCCATCATGGCCTTCGGAGGAGGAGGCGGTCTTTTCGCCGGGCATATCGCCAGGGACATGTCTATAAAAAAGGTTATTATTCCTAACGGCCCCGGGGTGTTCTGCGCGGGCGGAATCCTGACGATGGATATCGTTCACAGCTACGCCCGGGCTTACAGCAGGTCGCTCGACACAGCGGATATGCAGGAAATGACGGCCGTTTTCCAGGAGATGGAAAACGAATCCGGAAAAACCCTGCTGACCGAAGGTCTGTCCGGGGACAAAATCGGGTTTATCCGCTCCCTGGATATGGGCTATGAGTTCCAGCGCCACTACCTGGAAACCCCCGTACCCGGCGGGATTTTGGACTCCTCTTCAAAGAAGGTCATTGCGGAGGCTTTCGAAGGCCTGCATGAAAAACGCTACGGCCACCGCATCGCGGCACCCCTGATTACCGCCAATATTCGCTTAAAAGCGGTGGGTAAAATAAAAGATGTACCGCTGGGTGAGATCAAACAGGGACAGGAAATACCGCCTGAGGCTAACAAACCAGCCCGGAAAGTATTCCTGGATGACAGTTTTATCGAAACCCGCATCTTTGAAAGAAGCCGCCTGTTGTGCGGAAACGTGATTGAGGGCCCCGCCATAGTGGAAGAGCCCTACCATACCACCATCGTCATGCCCGGACAGAGGCTTGAGGTTGATAAATACGGAGACCTGGTTATTTTGATAGGAGGCAATAAAAATGGCTAAAGTCGATCCGGTTACTTTCGCTGTAGTACAGAACAAGCTGCTTTCCGCCGCTAACGGAATGCTGGATGTCGCCTCCAGCAGCGGGGTCTCCTCATTCATAGGCCAGGTCAGGGACTGTTCCTTTGCCATTCTGGATGAGGATGCCGGCATTATTGCCCAGTCTATCGGCATCCTTCTTTTCCTGGGCAGCCTTGGACCGGGTACGAAAAACTGCATTGATGCCATCGGCAAAGAAAATATTGAAGCGGATGACGTTATAATCTCCAACCTGCCGGATATTACCGGCAGCCATTCATCAGACGCCATTCTCTTTACACCCATATTTTACCGGGACAAGATCTTTGGCTACGCCTCCACCAAGGCCCACTGGCAGGACATGGGCGCTAAAAACACCTACCCGGTGGACGCTACCAATATCTACGAAGAAGGACTGCGCATTCCGCCCGTCAAACTCTTTAAAAAGGGTATCCTGCAAAAGGAAATCCTGGACATCATAAGGTGGAATTCGCGCGCTCCCGACCAGGTCTGGGGAGACATCCAGGCCCAGATCGCCGGCTGCCGCTATGCCGAAAACCGCGTTCGGGAGATACTCGACCAGTACGGGCTGGAACTGATCCAGGACATAATCCATGAAATGTATGATTACAGCGAGCGCATGACCCGCCTGGCTATAGAAAAGATCAGTGACGGCGTCTGGACCGCCGAAGATATAATCGACAATAACGGCATCGAACTGGAAAAACCTGTAAAAATTAAGGTTACGGTTACCGTTCAAGGCAGCGACATCACGGTTGACTTCAGCGGTTCTGACCCCGAACAAAAGGGTCCAATGAACGGGCTTTGGGTAACCACCCTGTCCGCTGCCAGGATGTCCATCAAAGCCCTGACGACTCCCCATCTGACAGCCAACGAGGGTTGTAACCGCCCGGTAAAAGTAATCGCCCCCAGAGGCTGCGTTTTTAACGCCGGCCCCACGGCTCCCTCTTTCCTCTGCGGTGATGTCGCCTCCACCATCCTTGAACTGATCAATAAAGCCATGTGGCAGTCAGTCAGAGACAAGGTGCCGGCCTGCTCCGGAGGCAGCGTTTGCGGTGGGGGCTTCTACGGATTAGACCCCAAAACCGGAAAGCAGTGGGCCACGCTCTCTTCCCCGGCTATCGGACAGGGCGGAGACCATTTCGGAGACGGCGATAGTTTCAGCGGGCATCACTCCATCGGAGGGGGCGCCGGAGCTAATTTCGAAATGTTTGAAGCCTCGTTTCCTCTTTTTATTGAAAGCTTTGAGCTTATCCGCGACAGCGGCGGCCCCGGCAAACACAGGGGAGGACTGGGCATGCAGTTGAACGTGCGCGTTCTCCAGCCTGCGACTCTCTTTCGCTTTATTGAAAAATCCCGGGCTGAGCATTTCGGCCTGGACGGCGGGAAACCCGGTCTCAGGAACTATGCTCTCTTACAGTCCGCAGATAAAGGCGACTTAGAGGTATTGAAGATAGCCGGCCTGGAGCTCCAGCCGGGCGATAGGGTCGTCGCCACAGGGGGAGGCGGAGGCGGCTACGGCAACCCGGCCGAACGCAGTCCTGAAGCAGTGCTCAAAGATGTAATCAACGGATATGTTTCGATCGAAAGCGCCCGCCTGGACTACCGGGTTGTTATCGATCCCTGTACCCTGCAAATCGACAGTCCTGCTACGCAGGTATTAAGAAGTGAAGTTGTCTGAACCACCGGCAAAAATAGTGTAATAATAGTACAATTATCAGGGTTATGGTAGAATTAACTCGTTACGAAAATACAATATTATTAATCGGGGCAGTTATTTGCTGCCTGAAAGGAGCCCTGTAAAAGATCCATGAGAAAACTTGCCAGCACCAAGCAGCCGGGAAACGAAGATCTCAAGGAGGTAGCTGACCAGATACTTAAAACAGAGTTCTGGGCCTGTGTCAGTTTCTCTGATACAACCAGCCGCTACGTTGAGATTACCATGAAAATTGATAACGTCAGCCGCCTCCACGGCATCGCCATGTATTGCCTGGTACTCATGGGTGGAAGCACCACTCCGACTCAGCTTGCCAAACAGATGTTCCGCTCCAAACACAGCATGACCAAGATTATCGACAGTCTTGAAAAAGAAGGCCTGGTGATGCGTGACTATACCAATAAAGACCGCAGGGTTACCCATATCAAACTCACGGCAGAAGGTCTGGAGTATGTCAGGCAGAATATTGCCAACAAGGGCCATAACAGGGCTCAGGAAGCTATGGCCTGCCTGGATAAATCCGAACAGAAAACCCTGATTGAACTGCTGGGGAAAATGCGGATCAATATGACCAGGATCATGAACGAACTTTAGGACAATTCAACGCAGGAAGACAATTCTCATTTCAGGTGACATATTTCCAGCTTGCCGCACTTTAATACGATAACGATGTACGTCTGGTTATTTCACTATTAAGAGGAGGAAAATATCGCAATGACCAACCTTAATGGCAAAATTGCTCTGGTTACCGGGGCAGCCGCTAAAAAAAGCATGGGACGTTCCGTGGCCGTCAGATTGGCAAAAGACGGGGCCAATGTGGCTGTGATGGACAAATTCGCCGTACCTAAAAACATCTGGCCGGGAGATGAAGGCTGGGGCGGACTGGATGCCGTAGTCAGCGAGATCAAAGCCCAGGGAAAAGAAGGGCTTTCCATTGTGGGCGATGTCAGCAGCAGCCAGGATGTCAACGCAGCCGTAGCCAAAATACAGGAAAAACTGGGCAAGATCGACATACTGGTGCACTGCGTGGGCGTACGCGGGCCCATCCCGGTGCCCGTGGTCAATCTGGATGAAAAGACCTGGCGGATGCTCCTGGATGTCAACCTCACCGGGGCCTTCTTAATGTGCCAGGCCGTCGCCAAAACCATGATCCCGGAAGGGGCCGGTAAAAAAATTGTCATCATTTCCTCCCAGGCCGGCATCAAGGCCTATATGGGAGGCGCAGGTTATTGTGCCGCCAAACACGGCGTCCTGGGACTGATGAAAACCCTGGCGGCCGAATTGGCCCAGTACAAGATCAATGTCAACGCCATTAATCCCGGCGCTTTTGAGACCAACTTCAGGGATGAAGCTGTCATCAAACAGGCCAAAGATATGGGAGTCAGCGTGGCGGAAGCCATCAACAAACCGGTAACCGGACCCACCGGCGGAGGCGGGATGAAAATTCCCATCGGGCGCATGGGCTTCCCTGAGGATATCGCCAACCTGGTCTCTTTCCTGGTCTCGGAAGAGTCCAACTACATCACGGGAGAAGACATCAATATTACTGGCGGACTGTAAAATAACGCTGGAAAAAAGCCTCAATCATTCAGGTTGAGGCTTTTTCATAAAAGAAGAAGGATAAAAGTAAGGTTACATTTAAAATTATCAGTCATTATTACGAGGTTTTTATGGAGCTAAAGGAATTACTCGTTGTAATACCACACAGCGGGGTTCTGATTCCCTCGGAGGTGACTTTCAATTCGTTAACAAACGATTTCCCCAGACTGGCCAGAAATATTGACTGGTATACAATCTGGCTCTACAACTTCCAGGATATTCTTGGCAATACATCCCTCATGTTCCCTTATTGCAGCATAGTCCTCGAAGCCAATCGTGATCCGAAACACATCGAAAGCAGTGTACCTCTGAAAGATACGTTTGGCGAGCCTGTTTACCGGGCTAATCATGAACCCGGTGAAGAAATGAGGAAATTCCTTGCCCAAAAATACCTCGTGAAGTTTCACCAGAGGATTAAAAGAGAACTCAGACTTAAAACATTCATGTTAGATGCCCATTCAACAATAACAACCAGAGGAGTCGCGAACAACCAGATTGAGCTGATGAACTATCAGATTTCACCGCAAAACGGTGAAAGGAAACAATTTTGTCCGGACTCTTTTATAGAAATCTACGCCGAAGAACTCATTAAGCGTCTCCCGGGTATAAAAGTAAGCGTTAATGAGTCCGGATACCATGACGTATACGGCCATGTATGTGGCGAACACTCGGTTAATGCAGTAACACGGGTTGGGAACAGAGTACCGGCTATCTTGCAGGAAACAAACCAGAATCTGTATATGAACGCGGATAGAACACCCAATTTGGAAGCGATAGATACTCTCAGACGGGTTTTTGCCGAGGCTTTGCATGAGATGATGATACGTGTAAAAAGAACCTGATGGCATCAGAATAATCAGAATAAATGGAGAACAGTGGCATGGGGATTGATATACCGAGCGGAAGACAGACATTTGATTTTGATTGCGGAGCCAAGTCTCTTCAACTGGTTCTGGCATACTATGGGTTGGACATACCTGAAGTTCAATTGTTAAAAGAACTGAAAGTTGGCACTGAAGGGACTCCTTTAAAAAACATGATAGCAGTGGCAGAAAAGTATGGCTTTACAGTCCATGCAAAATGCTATTTTACCTTACAGAAAGTTAAGCAATACGTAGACAACAATATACCGGTCATAGTCCTGGTCCAGGCGTGGGCAAATAAACCGATGACCCTGGAAGAATGGAAGCATGATTATAATGACGGTCACTACTCTATTGTTGTGGATCATTATGGTTCCATCCTGGTGTTCGAGGATCCGGCTTCATTTAGTAAGACCTGGATGACAGAAAGAGAATTTATGATTCGGTGGCATGATGTTGACCCTGCTTCGAATGTCAAATTAGAACATTTTGGAATGGTTCTTTTGGGGAAGGAACCTTCTCCCAAACACAGAATCATGGAGCATATGAACTAAAGGCTTGTAATGATTAGAGCGTTAATCTACGGTGGAAGCATGAAACATGAGAGTCAGGACAACTGTTTAACGCCTGCTTTTGGTGCTGTTGACCATGCCTGATGGATAACAGGAGGTATTTATGGAAAAAGATTCCGGTTCACAAAGAAAGTCTTTACCTGCAGGAATGATAACAAATATTCAACCTGATAATAATCTCCAGAGTGATGATTGGCGCTGGCAGGTCAAGAACATAATCACAAGCATTGCGGCTGTAGAAAAACTTCTGGGTATAAAATTCAGTAAAGAAAAACGACAGCAGCTTGAACAGACTATCGAAAAATTTCCCATGCGCATAACGCCGTACTATCTCTCGTTGATAGACGAAAAGAACTTTGAAAAAGATCCCATTTTTCTGCAAAGCGTACCCTGCATTAATGAACTTTATATCGGCAAATACGATAGACCTGATCCTTTAGAGGAAGACAAAGACAGCCCGGCCGCAGGAATCACTCACCGCTATCCGGACAGAGTTCTGTTTCATATATCTAATATCTGTGGTATGTATTGCCGGCATTGTACGCGGAAAAGGAAAGTAGGGGATGTCGACCAGATAATGACCAGAGATGACCTGAAAGAAGGTATCGACTACATCAAGAGCACTAAAGAGATACGGGATGTCTTGCTTTCAGGAGGAGATCCTTTCCTGTTATCCGATGATATGATTGATTGGATTCTGCGGGAAATCAGAAAAATTCCCCACGTTGAGGTGATTCGCATAGGGACGCGTACACCGGTTGTGCTGCCCCAGCGCATTACCAGGGAACTGATCGGTATTTTGAAAAAATACCATCCGTTATGGATCAATACCCACTTTAATCATCCGCGTGAGATAACGGATAGTTCATCCCGCGCATTAGCTATGTTGGCAGACGCGGGTTTGCCGCTCGGAAACCAGACTGTGTTGTTAGCAGGCATTAATGATTGCCCGCGGATAATCAAGGCGCTGTGCCATAAACTTGTCAGGAACAGAGTCCGTCCCTATTACC
>CAYLVC010000072.1:0-11659 GCA_964387005.1 uncultured Dehalococcoidales bacterium
ATGATATTATATATTAATACAGAGCAGGTATACGACAGACTTTTTCAGCGGTCTAAGTATTGTACAGTAGCGCCCACCACTTACCCCCCCCGTAGTATCCCCGCCCAAATACGAAATTGTTAATCACAGATTCTCATTTATTGCATGACTACTATTTTCTTAATGATTGTTTTGATAATATTATCTTGGCCAGATTGAGTACGGGGATGAACGCTTCATGGAACATCAGGAAAAAGAGGTGATCTGTCAGTTAAAAAGCGGTATGAATGAAAACTTCACTTTACTATACAAACAATACAGTAACAAGGTATATAATCTAGCCTTTAGAATGTGTGGAAATAGAGAGGATGCTGAAGATATTACCCAGAAAACTTTCATTCAGGCTATCAAAAATATTAAGAGTTTTAATGGGGAAAGCGGGATATACACCTGGTTATACACGATCACTAAAAATTTGTGCTTCCGCCAGCTTGAGAATCGAAAGAAGGGTCGATTTTCTGCGCTCGATGATTTAGTTCATGCAGCTCGGTCTCAAGATAACATGGAGGACATGACCAACATTGAGAAGCAATTTTATGTTAGTCAGGTGAAGGAGGGATGTCTCCTGGGACTTCTGAGATGTCTTTCCTTTAATCAAAGAGTCGCTTTCATATTAAGCATGTTTTTAGAGCTTAAGACTAAAGATATATCTATCATACTAAATAAATCGGAAACCGCTACCCGTGTGTTAATTTGCCGTGCGAGACAAAATATTCGAGACTTCCTATGTAAAAATTGCTCTATATTTGACAGTGCTAATCCATGCCACTGCGAAAATCTGATAAATTTCTCCTTAAAACAGGGCTGGATAACTAAAAGACCAAATCATGAAATTGTCCCTCCTTCGCTTATATCCTCATCAACTATTGAGCGTGAAATCAAGGACTTAATAAAATTAACACTGCTTTATTCCAGTTTAGAAGACAGACTGCCATCGGAGAAAATTACTCAAATAATCCGGGACGAAATCAATAAACAGAAATATGCAATTTTTTCCCATAAAAAGTGAAACAAACCTCTTTCTTTCGTATCTAATATAATGATGACGATAAAAAGGAGGTTTTTTCAAATGTTATTTTTCGTTAAGATTCAACTTTTCATGAATAAAATGGGTGAAATGCTGGAGAGATCAGCCAAAGGTGAAATTCCCAATCCTTCCAAATACTCTACAATTTATTGTTCGAATGATACGCCAGGTTTGGGTTATGCTATTTTTAACGTGCAAAGTAAAGAACAGCTTAATGATATTTTAGAAAAATTGAAACCATATTCTGAGGTGTTTGAAGTTGCTCATATCATTACTTTAGGAGAATTTCAAAATAAAATGTACGGGGTAATGTAATAGCTTGTTAGTGGAACTTTATTATAGCGATACAACATACTGTTAAAAAGGAAGCTTGCATTTGATGATTGGTCGACCAATATTGTTGGTTAACCATTGATGTAGAGAATCGCGAATTGTGTCGCTTATCATACTGATAATAAATATTCCAGTGATAACAACTGGGCTATTGTTGTAACTTGAATCTAAATTCGAAAGTTCGAGTTCTGAGTGTTGCAGTTTTCTTTCCTGCAATTTATCGTGGCGTGCTTTCAGATCATGAATGCGAGGAGCCAGATCAGCAAAAGAGATATGGCCGCTTTAGACAGCATCATTAAGCCGTTCCAACCTGTGGTTGGTATCCGATAGGTCTAACAGAATGGAATCTTCCTTGCTGCGCAAGGAGACTTTCATATAAACCTTTTCTCCCGTAATCTTCCCCTTTTCTCGTCATTGCGACCTTCTTAACCGCCTGAAGCAATCCCCCCGGCGGATTATTCCGCCGGGGGGCATCTTTTATGATTACGGCTTAATTGTGAGTTACTGAAGAACCGCTGTCCACATCAATCTTTCCCATCACCGGATTACCGGTATAGACAAGATCAGAATCGCCGCTCAGGAAGACATCTATTTTGTCGTTAACCCGCAAGTTCCCGCTGCTGGCTGAACTCAATGTCACTGAGGCTTCGGTGAGGACCATATCGCCGCAAATGATATCGCTCGAACTGCGGCCTTCCAGCAGCGCTTTTTGAGCCGAGCCTTCCAGCTTGATAGTGCTGGCATTCGTGGCACTGGCACTCAGATTGACTGTTTCAGTGTTTCCTATAATGTCACTGGACGAATCAGCCGTTAAATCAATCTCATCGGCGCTGATATCGAGATTAAGCGTGCTGGCATTGAAAACCCCGGCTTTCACCTTTTGTGAACTGCCGTTCAATATCACATCGCTGGAGGATGAGATATCCAGATCGACCTGTTCAACTTCCAAATCGCAATTAAAGGTACTGGCACTGGAGACTGAAGCCGTCAGCTCAGAAACCCGTCCGCCGGCAGTGACGTCACTGGAGGATGAGATTTTTAAAACGGCTTTGCCGGCCTGCAAATCCAGGTTTAGCCGTGATGCCCCGGAAACCACCGCGTTAAATTCAGGGGCTGAACTAAAAGCCTTGGCCCGGGTAATACCGCCTGAAAGTTTTAAACCATTCAGTTCCGGCATGGAAACGCGCGCTTTTATTACCGCTTCGCTGGTGGTGATTTTACTTTTATCCAGTACTATCCTTAAACTGTCTCCGGATTTTGAAACCTGAATGAATTCGAAAAGGTTATTATTGGTCGAAATCTTCACTCCGTAGTCATCGGACTTGACCACTTCCAGTTCGACCGGAACATTGTATTCTGTTCCCATCGATAAAATTTCATGAGTATAATCGATTTCAATCTGGTTGAAACCGCTGAAATTATATTGCTTGTCCGTGACCGGTTCCAGGCTCAAATGACGCACACAGCCACTAAACATAAAGGTCAATAAAGTGATTGATGCCAGCAGTATAAGAATTCGTTTTTTCATCATCATCTCCCTCAAATTATTCTCTAACCAGCATTGATTTGGCCAAATTGCCCTGCATTTTTCCAATCAGCTTGAACAAGTGCAAACTCAGAATACCTATCAGTAAACCGGCAATCACTGAGATTGGCATCAGCCAGCCCGGGGTATAATAAGGATCGTAGAAAGTGAAGGCAGGCAAACCCAAGGCCAGCTCTAAAACAGGTCTGGCTATCAGCCATAAAGAAATAGCGACCAATGAAACCGCCAGGGAAAAATAGATCACTCCCAACGGCAGCATAATGACCATATATAGCATGGCAGTCCAGGTTAAGCGGTCTGAGACCAGGGCCTTCAGACGGCCCCAGAGACTGAGGCTCTTGTCTGAGAACATGGGACGCCGCGGCATGCGGACGCCCAGCAAAGCCTCGACCAGACGGCCTTCCATCAACGCCAAACCACGGATCGATAACAAGAAAACTCCGGCAAAAGGCAGGCCAATCACCAGGACCAAAAGTCCGGCGGAGAGTGACAGTCCCGTTACCGCCCAGGTAAAGTAAAATATACCAGTAACCAGTGAAAAGAACATAAAAAGAAGTGATGACCAGGCGCGGGAATCTCCCGCAATTCCGAAAAAGCGCTGCCACCAGACACGGTCATCCCGATCATCCAGCTTCATACGCACAGGGTGCGTTTCCATTTGTCTGTATGCCATTGCCACCTCCTCAGGTGAACCATAACTTTGCATTATTTTGCTGAGAACTTCTGACTCATTGATAACAGTTTTACCCTTTCTGGCGTTTTCCAGCGCGTTGCGCAGATATTCCTCAGCATCGGATAAGGCATCCTGCACGGTGGCCCGGTCGGAACCAGCCAGCTTTTGTTTCAAAACACTCAGATATTCCTTAATCGAATTAATCATTTTCAACCCCTTTCAGATGTACTTCAACCAGTTCCCGGGTCTGCTGCCAAAAAGACTGCCAGCGTTTCAGCGCCTCACCGCCGGATTGGGTAATCTGGTAATAGCGCCTGGGCGGCCCGCTGACTGAAGGCTCCACTTCACTGCTCAGCAGTTCATTCTCTTCCAGAGAGCGCAGTACCGGATATAAGGTGCCCAGCTTGATGAAAGCGCCTCCTTCGTGGCTCTCTTCCACCAGTTTGGCAATCTGATAGCCGTACATCGGTTTACCGCTTTTATGCATAACAGCCAACAGAACCAGCGACGCGATTCCGGCATTCAGCTCCTTTTGAAATTTTTTATCCACCAAATCGATATCCTGAGGATTCATCGTACCTCCCTGTCTAATACCTGCCAGCGATATTTAGGTTTTGAAATATTATATATTTCATACTATTATGAACTTTATTATAGTCAAGGCATCATCATTTGTCAACACTCCAGAAGAAGGTCTTTAGACTTTGGGCCCAAAAGAATAAATACAAAATACAAAATACGAAACAAGCACTAAATACCAAATATAAATGACAAAAAAAATAGTACCCGGGAGAAGGTAAATCCTTTCTGTATCTTCCTTTTACTAAAGGGAAAGGCGAGGGAAACCAGGGCGAGCGAGGGTTTATAAGGATGTCTCCCTTCATGGACAAAAACTTGCTCATCGCTGAAATCTATTTGCTGATTGTCAGGTTTCCTGCAGAGATAAAGCCATGCAAAATGAGAGTATTGTACTGAGGTTCACCTAAAAGATATTACGGTTTAAGGGAATATTTTCAGGATCCGTTTTTGTACTGAATAAATAGAGATAAATTTAGTGTTTCCTCAGAAGCTTGCGGAATTCGTCCTCTGAAATATTCATTTCCCTGAGTATCTCCCGGAAGGTACCTCGTTTTATCTCCTGATGCTTAGGTAATATCACAGTGCGGTTAGTCTGCGGATGATAATAAACAATATGGCTACCTTTTTGCCTGTCAAACTTAAAACCCGCTCGTTTTAAGACAGCCTCCACCTCTCGCCAACTTAGCATTGGCATTCGGCTCATACAGCTACTTCACGCTCCTCAATTCGGGGTAAAGAGAGTTTGCGCTCTTTAAAGCTTTCCAAATATAATTCGATTGCCTCTTTGATGTTGTTCATTGCTTCTTGACTGGTTTCTCCTTGAGAAACGCAACCTGGAAGCGAAGGAACATATACAGTATAACCGCCCTCTTCTTGCGGCTCTAAAACAACCTTAAATCTCATGTTTCCCTCCATCTCGAGATTTGCTTATATTATACCAGATTGAAATTTGTTACTTTATTAGGTAGATAGGCGACAGATATCACGTCGAACACTGCTTCGAGACACCGAATATGTATGTACTGAATGATGAACTCGAGAAAAAAGTTAAAAGGGTCAGTAATATGGCTGAGTATTTCCTACCGGACACGACCATGCTGAAAGAACTCGGTTGTACCTGTAAAATCAGTGTTTTATCACCGCAGGATTTTGTTGGCCTTTATAAACCGGAATGGAGCAACGCCCTGGAAGAGAAGCGGAAAGAACATGAAATCCTCGCAGTGGGTGCTTACGACGGAAAAAGACTGACAGGATTAGCCGGGTGTTCGGCTGATTGCGAAACGATGTGGCAGATAGGCATCGACATTCTTACTTCATACAGGAGACAGGGAATAGCGTCGGCTTTAACAAGCCGTCTGGCTCTGGAGATCATCGACCGGGGCAAGGTTCCCTTTTACTGCACTGCATGGTCAAACCTTGGTTCAGTGAGAAATGCCATAAAGAGCGGGTTCAGACCGGCCTGGGTAGAAATGACAGCGAAGCCCATCGAAGAAGTCGATAAAGCCAACTCCCGATATACAGGTCAAGCCTCCGCAACCTGAACTGGTAGCGAAAACCTCTAGTGTGTCAGGATTTTTAATCGATAATTTAATAGTCAGACAGGTGGTTAACCACTATTATCAACGGTATCTTAATACCATTGATTAAGAGAAATTCAACGGTTTAATTTATAAGCATTTAGGCTTTCCATTTCCCAACTTTAAGCTAATTTCAAAGGTTCAAGTTCTGCGTATTCAGACTGCTGAAAAAGGGGTGAGTTAGAGAGATTTTTCCATTCTGCCTTGGGCGAACTTTTTAAAAAGGCTTATAATTCAGTTTTCAGTTAGTTATTCAGGGCATATTATCCTCTTTTCTGGGGTACTTTCCCCCTTTTTAACAGGCAAGCACAGCCAATCCCGACGGTCTTTCCACAGTTGAACGTAGTAGCCGTGCCATCCGCTTTACGTTGGAAGCAATGGCAGACAAGAGAGTATGGATACCAGCTCTGGGTAAAGTGCGACAGCGACTATACGCGCTTGAACGTCGTAACCCTGTCTTCGTGGTTCAGAAGGTGGTTTAACGAGTCGTACATGCATACTGCAATATCAAATATCCTACCCAAACTAAAATCAGCCATATTCATCTCAAATAACGGAACATTTGGTAGTTTCTTTCTTGCCTGTTCGAGTATTGAAACTGATATGTCAATACCCACGATTTCATATTTACCGGCATAGTGATGCAGGATATTCCCTGTCCCACACGCCAGTTCTTAGAATAATTGAAGGTTACATGTGTATTTTTGGATTGTGTCTTCGATAACTTGAAAGAAAAGTTCATAATCAGGTTGGAATAGGTCATAAATCCCGCTGTAATTCTGATATAGATTCATTTATTTTTCCTTTCAGTAGATTCAGACTCGTTTTCACTAAATTTAAACAAATAAAGCCCGGGAGTTTTTCATCCAGGGCTTTGTGTATCGTTTGCTGAGTTAACTAAACCAGATTCAACTTACCTCTTTATAAGCAAAACGCCGAACTCTCCGCACAATTGTGCGGATAACAATAGACACCCACATGGTAAAAAGGCTATTCACTTGCACAATATTTTGCAATCCCATTTTTCACGAGATTCTACTATGGTGTACATACTATTATTCTCACAATGAAATTGTCAAATATCTAAATGGTTGACCTTGTCCGGATTTGTCGGTTTACAATTGATTTCTCAACCTGATAAACGATATAATCTTACTGGTAAGAAGATTGTTGGGAGGAGGTATGAATATGGCAGCTATAGAAACGACTAAAATGTCGTCGAAGGGGCAAATTGTGATTCCGGAAGAAATTCGAAACAGGCTTGGTTTAAAAACCGGAGATAAGTTTCTGGTCATGGGTGATAAGGATGTTGTTATCTTGAAAGCACTTACAAATCCCTCGTTAGAAGAATTCGATGACTTAATCAAAACTGCACGCAAACAGGCTAAGGATACCGGTTTAAAACGTTCGGATATCATCAGGGCTATTTCAAAATCACGGAAAAAATAATGAAAGTAATCCTGGATACAAACGTATTGATATCAGGAATATTCTTTTCTGGTCCACCTTCAGAGATCTTGAAAGCCTGGCGAAAGGGCGACGTTCAGTTTGTCTTATCGTCTGAAATTGCTGACGAGTATGTCGAGGTTGCCAGGATATTAGCAAACGATTATCCTGGCATTGAAATAGATTCAATTCTGACTTTAATGTTGACCAATTCTGAGATAATCCAGGCTCCCGCAATACCGCATCAAGTATGCGAAGACCCAGATGATGATAAGTTCTTAGCCTGTGCTTTGGCGAGTGAATGTAAGGTGATTATCAGCGGAGACAAGCATTTGCTTAAGTTATCTGGATATCGAAGTATAAAAATATTAACTCCGCGGACATTTATTGAGGGGTATCTCAAAACGTAGCCAAGTGGTTGACCATTGAGATCATGATATTTTTATGCAAGTTAAAATGAGTAACTGGAAGTGAGTAACTTCACAAAACCCAGAGGCACAAGAGATTTTATCCCTCCTGAGATGGATCTTCGAATAAACATTGTGATATATTTGTCAAGAACTGGAATTATTGGTTTACTTTCTACAGTTAAAAACCAATTCAAATGTTTTGGTTCTGTCTACCATACAGTACCGTCCGGTTTTTTATTCCGCTCAATCATTTGCCCCTTGTTTTCATAGTATCTTTTGATCATGGCGATGATAGATCCAGGGATGATAGGTCTGCTGAAATAATCAGGCTTAACGGTGTTTTCATTGCATCGTATATCGGCAGCTATTTCCCTGTAAGCTTTTTTCAACTTCAAATCCAGGAACGGGACTTTTTTGGTAAAAGCTACAACCGGCCCGGTCCCGATACAGATGGCGAACCTCCAGGTAAGAGAAAGCCGCCGGCAAAAGTTTTTGATCACTCTTACAGCTTCGCCCGTGGTGGCCTCCGGCCTGGGGAAAGCACAATTTATAACCGCATAGATTCTGGCGTTCCGGTTAAATTCCCGGCCGGTCTTGATATATGCGTAGTAATCTTCAAGAAGCCGCATGAGTGATCCTGGAAGTCCGTAAGTATAAAGCGGAAAAACGAATATAATGGCATCAGCGGTAGACAGGTTTTTCAGCGTGGCTTCAGGATAGTCATTTTTTACATTAGCCCTGACTTTCAGGAACGTCTTGTGATATTCCTTTTCAGAAAGCTGGTGGTTTATATCCTGTAAAAAGGCCAGAGAGGCCGCTCCTTTCCCTCTCAGGCTGCCGTTAACTAAACATATGTTTTTCATACTTACCTCCCTCTATCAAAGAGCGATCATTAATGATTCACAAATAGAGGCATTGTCTTCAATCGATCGCGTGACATAGACGTCAACCCGGTTATCCATCCCTGGATGAACAACATCCTTTCTTCCACGATGTTTGGCGGTAAGGTCGATGAAAGTACTTTTCTCTTCATCGTCAATATCCTTTCCGCAGCCGATTATGACCTCCCGGTTATGGCTGCCGGCTCCTCTATCCACTGCATTTTTTATACAGGAGGCAAAATGCCCGAAGAGAACGGGAGTCAGAAAAACCGCCAGGTCATATTTCCGGATGTTTTTCTTGATGGGATAAACTGCGTCTTTACTAATACACTCCATAGGGTGTTTGGTCACACAATGGAAGCAGTCCAGTCCAAGGCAGGGAGATACCTCATTTTTCCCCAGCCCAACGGTCTCAATCTGATATCCTTTGGCGTCGATAGTCCTGTAAATTTTAGATTTCAAATCCTCTGAGAGTTCTGTTTTTGAATCTTCATCCAGTATTAAAAGGGCGTTCATGATAACCTCCTTAACATCTTGGATTCTCCTTTCACCTGAATTCAATGTGCCGTTAAACCCTGGTACTGGTCAGCTATCTAAAGATGTATTTGAGGGTTTATTCCTGTCCTGTAAAAGTTTATTTACCCGGCAATTACGGCATTCGACAGGAGTAACCCCATCACTATCCAGCAGCTGAACGGAAATAATCCTGAGATTAAGGTCCCGGATTTTATTGAGAAGACCGTGCAAGGCTGATTGGTCTCCTACTTCACCGTGGAGCCGGGTTACCCCGGCCGGTTCAGATGTTACAGTCATGCCGGCAAAGTATAATGACCAGCTTTCATCAATGAATCCATTGAACAATATCTGGTATTTTTCTGATTTCATACTTGAATAATCGCAGTAAACCGGAGTCTCTGTCAGTGAACCAAAGAAGTATTCAGGGGTTTATTTTGTGGAGGAATAAAGAGACAGCCGGATGTTAAATGAGGCCCATTTCACGAGCGCGGGCAACAGCCTGAGTTCGACTAACCACGCCCAACTTACCGAAGATATTGTTGGTATGTTTTTTAACTGTACCGATAGCAAGGAAAAGTTCGGAGCCAATCTCCTGGTTGGACTTTCCGGATGCAATAAGCTTTAGAATCTCGAATTCCCTCTGGCTAAGGGTTTCCAAAAGTTCCGGTACATTTTTCCGTTTGAATGATGTTATTGACGATTGTGAATCAATAAAACCCAAAAGCTTAGAGGCGTAAGCGACATGTTTGCCAGCCTGAATCATTCGGTGAAGCAAAGCAGCGGCCTTTTCTCCCTCATCGATAAAAATTCGTATATATCCGGATGGTTCGGCCAGTGTCAAAGCGCCATCAAGAATATCTACAGCGGTATGAGAATCTCCAAGACAATCCAAAACAAGCGCTTTCAATATTAAAGCTTCAATAATAACAGCACTCCGCTCCTGGCGTCTGGCATTCCCGATAAATTGATCAAGATATGAGGGTATTCCCTGGCAACTTCCCTGCGCCAGTTTTACCCGGACAAGCATTAGATAAGCGAACTCTTGCTGATAACCGGGTAACTGAGAGAGCGGCAGAGAAATTTCCTGCTGTCTGGCCCATTCTGAAGCCGCTGCAAGGTCACGTTGCTGAAGGGATAACCAGGCTTTAACCGCAGGTATCTGGTGGACTTCGGGAGGGACAACCACCCAGGGCCCCGACCTTTCGGCATGTCTAAGGTATTCATCTGCCAGCTTGAAGTTGCCCTGTGTCTGGGCCAGCTTAGCTATGGAGAGGCAGCCTTTGATTACGGAGTCCCAGCAATAGCTGCTCTCACCCAACTCGACACCCTTCTTCAAATTATCCAGAGCTGCATCCAGGTTGTTTTGCTCATAATGGATTTTACCAAGAGTAACGTAAGAGAATGAGGTAACCGGTAAATGGTACGTACCCCCCCAGCGTGAGCTCAGCTCAATAGCTTCTTGACAGATGCCAGCCGCCCGGCTTAACCGGGCGAGATGCAATTCAATCTCAGCCAGGCTACCCAGACCAGCCAAAACGGCATAATGATAATCGATCTGACGACCAACCGATATCAAATCTTTCAGCAAGGGAACTGACCTGGTAATATCGCCGGTCTTCTGGTAATAGCCACCAAGATTGAGTGAGTTAACGGCGCGAGCTAACAGGTCTTCGGTGCTGACAGAAGGCAATGTACGATTGGCTTCTTCAGAAAGCTGAATAGCACGAGTAATATCATCCTGAGACTGGGCGATAATGCTCTGAAGAGATAAAACGTGACCTTTCAGCCTCTGAAAATCCGTAGGACGTCGCAGTGACACCTTTTCAGGCGCTTCTGAAATTACCCGGATGGACCGGGACAACATTTTCGAGAGAATATCAGGCCGGTTTGCTGTCAGAGCGGCCCAGGCGAAGTAAACACAAAGCCAGGGTTTAGCCAGAACAACTGGTTCAGGGATAAGAGACATATATTCTAATAGTTTGACGGCCTGGTTTTGTCCAAGCATACGAGGCGCCGCATTTTCAAGAAGAAGAGCGGCACGTTCATGGTCGCCGCTCTGTAAAGAATGTTTTATAGATTCTTCGACTAAGCCTGCTTTTTCATACCATATGCTGGCCCGCTGATGCAGCAGATTTACCCGTTGAGGCTGGTCTTTGACTAACTGGTTATGCAGGATAGAGGCAAACAGCTGGTGATAGCGGTACCAATTGCGCTCATCATCCAATGGAGAAATAAACAGATTGGCTGTCTCCAGATGGGTCAATAAGGATTGGCTGTCACTGCCTTCAGTAACGGCATCACAAAGAGGACCACACAGGCGTTCCAGGATTGAGGTTTCCAGGAGAAACTTTTTAAGGCTGGCAGGCTGCTGATTGAGCACCTCTTCGGCCAGGTAATCCATAATATAGCGGTTGCTGCCCGAGAAAACCTGGACAAATTCGGGAATATTTTGCTTGCCCTGTAAAGAGAGAGCTGCCATCTTAAGTCCGGCTACCCAGCCTTCAGTACGGTTCTCCAGCAGCGTCAAATCCGGCTCAGCAAGAGAAATGCCCGCTGTTTGCTTTATAAGAGCTGCGGCCTCTTCTATGGTAAAGCTCAGATCGCTGGCGCGGATTTCAACCATCTCGCCTTT
>CAYLVC010000073.1:0-9236 GCA_964387005.1 uncultured Dehalococcoidales bacterium
TATGGAGGGACGATCATGGAATTGACTTATCAGAATATAACCGAATGGTTCGATGAATATTTCAAGGCTTTTGACTGCAATGCCGGTCCGCTGGAGACTGTGTCTAACATGCAGCGGTATTTTACTCCGGACATGGAGTTCTGGCCTTATAACATGCCTGCCAGGGAGCGGCCTTCTTCCCGGTAAGACCTTTTGATGATCATGGTACACCCGGGACTGCATGAAGAGTTTACTCCCCAGGAATACATCGTCGATATGAAGCGGATGGTGGTGGTGGTCCAGTTACAACTGCAGTTTAACGACGAGGTTTCGGGAAAGGTCTGGCCGGCTAAACTGGCTAGCGCCCATTATAATTTGGTGCTGGACGAAAATAACGAACTGAAAATTAAAAAGATCATACACTTTACAGAAGCCACTTTCCCGGAGGAAGCAGCTTCTCCAAAAGAGGAATCCATGATGGAACTCTGGAAAAGATACAGGGAGAAAGCCCTGGTGGAACTGGGCAACAAATGGATTAATGCCCAGGCCAGCGAGAAAAAACAGTTGAACAGGATGTTGCTTGTATTAAATCAGGGATAACCATATCAAGCAGGAAAGGCGTTTATTTCACAGACAACATTTTACAGAAATGTACAATAATCAATAGCGGTCCGAAGGCTTTCTGGCAGTTATTAGATAGTCATCCTTTCCGTCTTCGACTTCTATATCAATAAATCCAGAGTCAGATAGCATCCGGCGAGTTTCTTCATTTTGAGGGAAGAGATGATCACAAACCTCAGGCTGGTTTTTGTGGATCTCATTGATGGCTTGACGGCTCGAAGTATGACAGATGAACAGATGTCCTTCTTGCTTTAATAAACGGTTAATCTCACTCAATATTTTCGGCTTGTTCTGAAAGTGGGGGAATACGGAATAACACACGACGACATCAAAGGACTTGTCGCCTAACATGCTGTTTTCAATATCGGCGCATAGATAACTGATATTACCTTTAAATCCCTTTGACATCGATATTTTAAGCATTTCTTCAGCAAAATCGAGACAAAGCAGCTTACCATCAGGTCCTATTTTTTGCAGGAGAAAGGGAACAAATACCCCAGTGCCGGTGCCTACATCCAATACGGTTGACCCTGGGGTGATTTTGAGACGGTCTGCCATAGCCTGGAGTTTATGCGTATTTTTTTCGGCTATCTTTTCATCCCAAACCGGGGCTCTGGAGTTGAAGAATTCTTTGCTCATGATATCTCCTTCTCTACCGGTACCTTCTGCCAGCGTTTTACCTTTCTTTTAGGGGAGAAAATAACTGCGATCAAAAAGATGACCGAGGATGTTACTACTATTGTGGCTCCGCTGGGAATATTAAAAAGATAAGAAAACAGCAGACCCATCCAGCTTGAGATAACGCCGAAAGCCGCCGATAGCAAAAACATGCGCTTCATGTTATAAGTCAACTGGTAGGCGGCAGCGGCCGGATTTAAAATCAGACTGAAGATGAGCAGACCTCCAATGGAACTGAAAGAAGCGGTGATAGTAGCTCCGGTCATAAACAGTATACTGTATAACATCACCGTAGCAGGTACGCCCACGGCTCGCGCCATATCACGCTGGAATACTGTGGCCTGTATCTCTTTGTAAAATATAAAAACTATGATCACTACCAAAACAGCTACTATTCCCAGAATTAAGATGTCACTCCGCGTATTTGTAAGGATACTTCCCCACAGCAGTTCTAATGCGCCTGATTTGGCTCCCTGCATGAGTCCTATGAAGAGGAACGCCAGTCCCAGCATGAGGGAAAAGATCACTCCTACCGATGTTTCAGGGTTCAGATCGCCACGGTCGGCGAGAGGACCTACTATGGCGGCAGCGCCGAGGCTAAAAGCAAAGGCGCCTATCACAGGATTGAAACCAAGCCATAGCCCTAAAAGCGCCCCGGCGAAAGCCGCATGTGACATGCAGACACCGATAAAAGGCAGATGCATAAGTACTACGAAGACGCCAATAATAGAACAAGCGATGCCACCGAGAAAGGCGGAGACAATAGCATTCTGCATAAACTGGTAACTGAAAATGGATAGATCCATATCAGGATTCCCTCACATGCACATGAGGACGACGTTCCTCGACCAGGGATAAAGGCATATCATATAGATGGCTCAGGCTTTCGGTGGAGATCAGTTTATCGGGAGTCCCATCAGCCACGATTAGCCCGTCCTTCATCAGAACTACCCTGTCGCAGGTATGGGGCAAAGCATCAATATCATGTGTTACGAAAAGAGTAGTAAGATGTCTTTCTTCATGAATGCGCTTTACTAATTCCAATATCTCAGTCTGGGATTTCCAGTCCAGTGCAGCCGTAGGCTCATCCAGAAGGAATATCTCGGGCTCTTGAGCCAGGCAACGAGCCACGGCTACCCGCTGTTGTTCTCCGCCGGATAGATGCCCTATAGGTCGCGTGGCCAGATGTGTCATGCCAACCAATTCAAGTGCCGCATCTACAATATCCCAATCCCGTTTACCTGGCCTGCGCACCAGGCCAAGCCGTCCATAGCGACCTATAATGGCTACTTCCCGGACATTCATAGGCATTCTGGGGTCAATGATTTGTGCCTGAGCAACATATCCTACCCTTTTTCTTAAAGAGTGGCCATTCCCGGATGAAAGGTCATGTCCTAATACACACACACGCCCATGTAAAAGTTTACCCATACCGTTAACAATGGTTAACAGTGTGGTCTTACCTGCCCCGTTAGGCCCAAATACCCCGACGAACTCTCCGCGACGTACCTTCAATGATACGCCCCTGAGGGCAATATCCTCACGAAAAGAAACGACGGCATTTTCAATCTCTATGGAGTATGTATTCCGACAGTCAGTCTTCACAACGCCTCTAGTTACCAGATGCATTGATTATCAGATCAATATTTTTGTCTATAGCCTTTTCCCATGTCCCGGTATTATCATAGCCGCCAGGAAAATTGGAAAGGACGATATGCTTCGTTTTTAGCTCCTCGGCCAGACTTTTCCCGGATTCTCCACCAGTCTGCATGTTATCGATAACAAGTGTAACATTTGACATTTTGCCCTTATCAACCAGATCTTTGACTACCTGGGGCGTGAAGGTCTCCGGTCTACCATAAGTTGCGGTAATATTCAGTCCTGTCCATTTGACGAAGCTGGCCTGTTGCTCATCACACAGGACATTGATCGCAGAAAGGTTAACCTGGTTAAGCCTGGATTTAACTTCTGATTCTTTAGCGAAAACCACAGTTTTATATTGTGCAGCGCCGTTCTGATAAGCAGCCCTGCTATTGGGGTCTACCTGTGATAGAGCGACGGCTATCCTTTCAGCAGCCTCACTTTGTACTGATGGCGTCATCCAATTGCCGGCTATATCGATCTTTACCGTCGTGAGATTAGCATTATTAGCCGAGGCAATCAGGTTATCGGAAAATTTCTCGCCCTGCCAATTATGGAAAATGAAAAGAACGGCATCAGCAAGTTTCTGTATATCACCTGCTTTGACATCAAAATGTCCAGGGCATTGTGCAGGAGGGATAATATTCACCACACTTACCCTATCGCCTCCAACACGCTCCACTATCTGGGCAATAAGGGATGTGCTCGCCACAACCTTTATTTTTTCAGAATTTTCCGCAGAGCATCCAACCAGAAGCGTGGAAGCAGTTAAACTTAAAACCAGGATAGCAGCAAGAAATGGTAATGTGATTTTTGTACCCATGTGTCTCCTTTCACAATAATACACCCGGAATGCTCTTCCGTATCAAGCATACGGTGGATAGTTGACTTATTGACTTCCGGCATCCTGGTTATTTATAAGCAACTCATATTTATTGCATCTAGTTGCAATAATAAACTATGGTGATATATTTTGTCAATCTTTTAGACTATAATTATTTGGTGAGGAATATCCGGATAATTACAAAAACGATACTTTATGAATAATATGGCTATTTCGGAGTTATTACTACCTGTATTCTAAAAAGGTGCCCCAGTTTTCCACGCTGCTAAACCGCCTGTCATTGGACTTAAAATGAATCAACACCGGGGTGTTATCAAGTTCGGGATTATTTTCAAATAGAACCCTGTCACCATACCTGATAGCTTCCAGAACGAGCGGTAATTCAGATTGAAAGATCTTGTATCGGAACCTGGCGGTGCCTAATACTAATCCTCCACTTACATGGCAATAGGCCGTAAACACCAGGCGATCACTCTCACGGGAAAGTTCAGCCAGGACTTCATCCCTCATAAGTCTGGTATATAGCCTGGAGATTTGTTTAAAGTCGTACTCGCTGCCTATTGAAAGAAAAAGGTCTCCGGTCATATCAGAATGGGTCAACGTATAGCGTCTCGGTACTGTCAGTTGTTCTTGCGCAGTACCAATTAAATACTTGACATGAAGCTTTTCGGGATTCAGCCGCTGCATACTAGCTTACAAGCTTTTCCAGGATGGATTTGTTGGCGCTGAAAAATACTTTACCATCAATGCGTACAATGGGCCTGCGGATAAGCCTCGGCTCTTTCAGCATCAATTCAATAAGCTCTTCATTGCTTAATTTGTCTTTATCCAATCCAAGGGCTCTAAAAGTGGGGCTTCTGAAATTAAACATTTCGGAAGATGCCCTTTCCTGGAGCAAATCCTCCATTTCATTCCGGGTAAAAGGATTCTTAAAGAAATCACGCTCTATTAAGTCTACTTTCATTTGCGAAAGATACTCTTTCGCTATGCGACAGGTATTTCACTTAACCCAGCAATAAAATTCAACCTTCATCGCCATTTTAATATTCTCCCCGTCTGCAAATTTTGATATCTTCATCTGCATAATTACCGATAAATACATCGGACTCAAGGTATTAGGTACACGGAAATAACAATAGTCCGTTATGCAGTAAGGCCTGATTTCATTATACAAAAGAAATACGTAACTTTAGATACGAAGTAATTACGAAGATCAAAGCTCGAAATCAAGTAAAACGATTCTTAAAAAAAACCTGGCCTGCAATCCGCAGTACGGCAGAGACAGCATCAGCTTAAGCTTTTCAAAGCATCCGTGATTTCGGAGTTTTTAAGTTTTGCCGGCTTGAGTCTTGCAGCGCTATCCCCGAACTCGAATTTACAGTTTTCAGGAAAGTTCCATTGGCCTGTTTCTCCGGCAGTCCCGTAAGCAGGCGCCAGTTTGGCGATCTCACAGTAGATGCCGTCGGAATCTGCGTAATTCATGGGGTAACCCATTTCGGCAGATAAAGCGGCTATAATCTGCCAGTTCTGCTTGCCGGCGGGGGGTATAAGAGCGCTGTGCAGGCGCTGAATACGCCGTTCACAGTTGGTATATGTACCATCGCTTTCGGTGAAGGTGGCGCCCGGTAGAAATATATCCGGATAAGGGGGATATTCAGGTACAACGGTATCAATCAGTACAGAAAAAAGCGGAAGCTCAAGTAAGGCATTAATCATTTCGGAAGAGGCATCCGTTCTGGCGACAAGAATGCCCTTGATTTCACCCTTTTCAACGCTCTGGACGATGCTGCCGGTATCTTTCCCTGTTTCAACCGGCAGGGATTGGCCCCATGCGGCTTCGAATTTTTGTCTTGCATTTTTATTTGCCAGAGACTGTTGTCCGGGCAGATAAGCGGGATTGACGCCCATATCAATCAAACCCTGGGCATTGCCGGGGGTGCGAAGGGCGATTATTCCGGCTCCCAAACGGCCGATGTTGCCGGTGACCAGTGACAGGTTGCTGATGAGGTCCAGCTCGAGGGGTGTAATTGTATCGGCGTTGATGATTATCACCGGATTCCTGGCGCGAATATAAAGATGTACAGCCTCGATGATTTTAGCAGCTGCTACCCAGGGCACGCTGGCAATATTCTCCAGGGGATGTGACTTCATGTCTCTGGCGAAATTGCTGAAACCTGTTGTCCTGGAATTAATGAAATCATTATCAGTCAGTTGATAGGACAGGATATAACTTAACATGGCGTCGAGCATGTAGGCGCTGGTGCGGTTATTTACTTTCAGGTTGAGTTGTGCCAGAGAATCCAGCCTGGTCTGACGTGGATTGAAGGAGAGGAGTTTGCTACCATCGGCCACGGCTTTCCTGACCCTGGAGGCGATTACTGGATAATCCTCGGCAAGTTCACAGTTATATATGAGGATAAGATCACTGCTGGAAATATCACGGAAGGAACAGGTTGACGCATTACTGCCCATTATTTTCATCATGACACTGCCTGTTTCTGAAACGTCCGTGCATTCCAGACAGCCCAGATTATTGGTTCCCAGGGCGGTGCGCGCCATTTTTTGAATCAGGTAATTCTCCTCATTGGTCATACGGGATGAAGATATCACGGCTATCCGGTTTCCACCGAATTTATCCCTGATTTGCGTCAGTCCTTTTGCAGCAAGAGCTATTGCTTCTTGCCATCCCGTTTTAACAAGCGCACCGTTGAGTTTGATCAAAGGAGCGCCCGGTCTTTTCAAGTGGTTGAGGGAACAGGGGTCAAAGGCGCCCTTCTTGCAGAGGTTGCCGCTATTTACCGGATTTTCGACGGGAGAACTTATATTTACTAGCCTTTTCCCGGCGACGTTTAGTTCCAGGTTGCAGCCTATGCCGCAATGAGGGCAAACGCTGGCGACGGGTTTCAGCTTCCATGGCCCCGGCCTGGGCAGTTCAATCCTGGGCATCAGTGCCCCGGTAGGACAGGTCGAAAGACACTGCCCGCAGGACTCGCAGGACGTTTCGATTAAAGGCACATCCAGGGCTGTACCTACAATGGTATCGAAGCCGCGGTTGATTAATGCCCAGGCGCTGACTCCCTGAACCTCGCTGCATATTCTGACACAGCGGCCGCAGAGGATGCACTTATTGGGATCTCTGATAATGTTCGGGTGTTCGTTTTCTTTGATGAGCAGGTGGCGCTTGCGCCCGGCGTACCTGGTATCGTCTACCTGGTATTCGGTGGCCAGCTCGCGCAGCCTGCAATTGAAAGTATCCTGACACCCGCAAGCCAGGCAGCGCTTTGCTTCTGATCTGGCCATTTCCTCTGTAAAGCAAGGAGTGATTTCCGAGAAGCTTTTTTTACGCTCCTCAGGACTCATGTCCGTCACTTTGTACCTGGAAATGCGTTCAACGTTGTCATAGTCCGAAATATCAATTTCTTCCGGTTTGCCTTTGCTGCAGTTATAAGGCTTTTGGGGCGGCGACACCGGATGACCGTTAAGATACTGATTGATGGAGATAGCAGCCCTGTGCCCTGCGCCTATGGCTTCCACTACGGTAGCGGGGCCGGAAGCGCAGTCGCCGCCGGAGAATACGCCTTTCAGTTGCGTCTCCATTGTTTCAGCATTGATTGAAATAAAACCCCTGGTATTAATGGTCAATGGGTTATCTTTTCCCATGGCGGCGGAGTCCAGGGTCTGCCCGATAGCGGCGATTACCGTATCTACCGGCATGGTGAATTCAGAGCCGGGAATAGGTTCAGGCCTTCTCCTGCCGGACTTGTCAGGTTCTCCTAAAGCCATTTTTATACATTCTACAGAGCCTGCCCTGCCGTTTACAGCATGGATTTTTACAGGGTTCGACAGGAACTGGAAGTGTATTCCTTCTTCTTCAGCCTGTTCAACCTCTTCATCATTGGCCGGCATTTCATCTCTGGACCGGCGGTATATGATGGTCACGTCTTCAACCCCCAGACGGAGGGCTGTTCTGGCGGCATCGATAGCGGTATTGCCGCCTCCGACAACCGCTATCCTGCGGCCAAGGGTTATGTCTTTGCCCATAACTACATCTCTAAGGAAACCTATACCGGAAAGCACCCCGGGAAGGTCTTCGCCTTCCAGCATCATTTTCTGGCTAGCCTGAGCGCCCAGCGCCAGGAAGACAGCTTTAAAACCTTCCTCTTTCAGGCTTTCAAGGGTGAAATCACTTCCCAGGGCGACATTGCATCTTACTTCATGGCATAAACCAGTGATAACCGCTATTTCTCTGTCCAGTGTTTCTTTCGGCAGGCGGTACTCCGGGATGCCGTATCTGAGCATGCCGCCGAGCCTGGGGCCGGACTCAAAAATGGACACGTCATGTCCTTCGAGCGCAAGGTAATAAGCTGCTGTCAAACCTGCGGGACCCCCGCCGATTATGGCTACTTTTTGACCTGTTGGTATTTTTGCCTCTGGTACGCAGGGGTCACCTTCTTTTAGATCATAATCTGCCACGAAACGTTTCAGGGCGTTGATGGATACCGGTCCTTCAAGCAGATTTCTGCGGCACTGTTTCTCACAGAAACGGGGACAAACGCGGCCACAGACCACTGGCAGAGGATTGGTCTCTTTAATCAGCTTCAGGGCTTCTTTATACTGACCATCGGCAATAAGCGCTACATATCCCTGCACGTCTATGCCGGCGGGGCAGGCCAGTTTGCATGGGGCAACACAATCGCCGTAATGGTCGGAAAGGAGGAGAGACAGAGCCATTTTACGGCTGCTGACAAGGTCTTCCGTGTTTGTATTAACTACCATATTCTCTACAACAGGAGTAGAGCAGGCGGGTAAGGCTCCCCGCGCGCCTTCCACGTTGACAATACACAGGCGGCAGGCAGTAGTGGGCTTAAGACGCGGATCATGGCATAGCGTGGGGATATCGATACCGAATTGCTGAGCAGCTTCAAGTATAGTGCTTCCGGCTTTAGCTTCAACAGTATTTCCGTTTAAAATGAACCTGACCTTGTCCAATGTTTTCTCCTTAGCGGACAGATATGGCACTGAAACGGCATGCACCAAGGCATAGCCCGCAGCGGACGCATTTCTCAGGATTTATGATATAGGCCTGTTTCTTTTCTCCGGTGATAGCTTCCGAAGGACAATTCCTGGCACAAAGCCCACAACCTTTGCAGTTCTCAGGGATAATTTCATAGGTTATCAGCGCCTTGCATTTTTTAGCAACACAACGTTTTTCGTTTATATGGGCTTCATATTCATTACGGAAGTATCTGAGAGTGGTCTTCACCGGGTTGGGGGCTGTCTGTCCCAGACCGCATAACGACCCTCTCGCTACACCCTCCGCCAGTTCTTCCAGGATTTCCAGATCTCTTTCCTGGCCTTTGCCGCTGGTAATTTTCTTCAGCGTTTCCAGCATACGTAACGTTCCTATTCTGCAGAAGGTGCATTTGCCGCAAGATTCATCCTGTGTAAAATTGAGGAAAAACTTGGCTACATC
>CAYLVC010000073.1:9336-11552 GCA_964387005.1 uncultured Dehalococcoidales bacterium
GATTGCGCAGGGAAGGGAGGGCGGGACCTGGGCATTCCTCTTTTACCTTCGATAGATGCCATGAGAGCAGTTTCTTCACCGCAGACAAAGGCGCCTGCGCCCTGTCTAATACTTATGTCAAATTCGAAACCACGGTCGAGGATGTTGGTTCCTACGAAACCTTTTTCCCTGGCCTGAGCCAGAGCAATCTCCAGCCTCTTGATTGCCAGGGGGTATTCCGCCCGGACATAAAGGAACCCGGAAGAAGCGCCGATGGCGTAGCCTGCAATAAGCATGCCCTCGATAACGCTGTGGGGGTCGCTTTCCAGGACGCTTCTATCCATAAAAGCGCCAGGGTCGCCTTCATCACCGTTGCAAACGACATATTTCTGGCTGGCGCTCGACTTGCTGGCAAAACTCCATTTCATACCGGTGGAAAACCCCGCACCACCTCTCCCTTTCAACCCTGATCTGGTGACTTCATCAATGACACTGGCGGGGGACATTTCGTTCAGTACTTTTTCAATAGCCCTATACCCACCGGCTGCTGAATAGTCTTCGATGGATTCGGGGTCGATTACCCCACAATTACGCAGGACGATTCTCTTCTGCTTGGAAAGCAGTCTATTCAATTCATCATCGGATATCAGTAGTTCGGCGACCGGTTTTCCCCCACTTAGGTGTTCTTCGACTATGCGGTCTGCATCTTCAGGGGTGACATGCCTGTAATAATAGTGTTTGGAGCCAGGCGATATTACCTCGACGAGTACCTCGTTATAGCACATACCCATGCATCCGACCTGTTTCAATTCAACCTCAATGTCCAGGCAGGCGAGCCTGGAGTTGAAGGCATTGTATACCTTACGACCTCCGGCTGCTATGCCGCATGAAGCAAGACCGACTTTTACAATCCATTTCTCTTTATTATCTGATGTAGGAGCCATCGCTCGTTTTACCCCACCTGAGCGAGTTTGTTCGTATCTTTAAGCCCGCTCACCAATTTGCCAATTTCTTCCGGGGTATGACGCCCGTGAATCTCGCCGTTGATAGTTACACAGGGGTTCAGACTGCAGCATCCGAGGCAGGCGACTCGTTCTACGGTAAATTCACCATCCGGGCTGGTCTCTCCTTCTTTGGCGCCGGTAACCTGGGCCAGTACGTCCCCAATTCTTTCGGCCCCGTTCAGATGGCAGGCGGTCCCGTGACATACCCTGATTATATTCTTGCCCTGGGGCTTGAGTCTGAACTGAGCGTAAAATGTGACGATTCCGTATATATCGCTGGCAGGAATGTCCATGATATCTCCAATGCGCTCGATAGCTGCAGGGGGAACATATCCTAAAACATCCTGAATTTCCTGAAGCACCGGAATAACTGCACCCGGCTCTACGTTGTGTTTGTGGACAATGGCATCAATCAAATCCGTACTGTTTTTTTCACTGATTTCAATAACCATACTATCTCCTTCTGCCATGAAACGGCTTAAACAAGGACAGGCAGTTTTTCAGAAACAGATGAGGGGTTATACACCGCTGTGGAGCATTGACTTTAAAAGCTCCTTTTTTGAGGATGTGTGGCGCTCATACATACTGACTACCCTCAGTATTTCCATGTTTTTTACGGGAACTCTTTTCTTAATCTTGCTGGCCAGGGCTTCAACCGTGACGGGGGCATCTACCATGATAACCATATCGCGAGAACCGATGACGGGGTCAACAAAGTCCACTCCCGGAATTTCTTCCAGTTCTCTGAGCAGCCTTAAGAATTCCTGTTGTTCGATACTGTCATCAAAATCAGCCAGAAAATATGCTCTAAGACCCATGGTTGCCTCCTTATACTTAGCTTCATTTTAACTTAACCATAATCCCGGTATGGTTACATCCGTGCGACACCTGTTTATTGGTTGTGGGAAACCTTGCAAACAACAAGTACAAAGTAATGTATTCACTGTAATGCCTATGTGGTTTCTACTGATACCTGGGAAGGGAAAACCGTTAGAGAATTTGAAGGACAGGTTCAAGTAGGATAATATTAGGGGGAGAAATTGATTAATGTCGGATAAGGCATCAGCAGAAAGCAAATCAAATGAAAAAGATAACAATTCTCCTTGCTGAAGACCACGTAGTGGTCAGGGAAAGCCTGCGCCAGTCCCTGGAACGCAGAGAGAATCTCAAGGTTATAGGGGAAGCCGGCGACGGTGAAGAAGCGGTGCGTATGGCACGGCAGCTCAATCCTGA
>CAYLVC010000074.1:0-5608 GCA_964387005.1 uncultured Dehalococcoidales bacterium
AACCGCCGCTGTCTCCTGCGCCCGGACCGAGGTCGATAATATAATCGGCATTTTTGATCACATCCAGGTTGTGCTCGATCACGACCACCGTATTACCGGAGTCGGCCAGCCTCTGGAGAACCTGCAGCAAGGCGGCCACGTCCTCAAAAGAAAGGCCGGTGGTAGGTTCATCCAGCAGATACAGCGTCTGCCCGGTGGAACGCCTGGACAACTCGGTTGCCAGTTTCACCCTCTGGGCTTCCCCTCCTGAAAGGGTAGGAGCCGGCTGTCCGAGGTGGATGTAGCCCAGGCCGACGTCTCTGAGGGTTTCCAGTTTGCGGTGGACCGAAGGAATATGCTCAAAAAAGGACAGCGCCTGTTCGACGGTCATGTCCAGTACTTCGGCGATGTTTTTACCCTTGAACTTGATTTCCAGTGCTTCGCGGTTGTAACGTTTTCCCTTGCAGACCTCGCAGGGTACGGTCACATCGGGAAGAAACTGCATCTCGATCTCGATAAAACCCTCACCCCGGCAGGCTTCGCAGCGGCCTCCTTTAACATTGAAAGAGAACCGTCCGGGACCGTATCCGCGCACTCTGGACTCGGGCACGGTGGCAAACAATTCCCTGATAGCGCCGAACATGCTGACATAGGTGGCCGGATTGCTGCGGGGCGTGCGGCCTATGGGTGATTGATCGATATTTATAACCTTGTCGATGTGCTCTATACCCCGGATCTCATCGCACTTTCCCACGACATCCCTGCTGCGGTAAAATACCTGAGATAATTTTTTATGTAAAATATCGTCCACCAGGGTGCTCTTGCCGCTTCCGGAAACCCCAGTAATGCAGACAAACCGTCCCAGGGGAATACGCACATCGATGTTTTTCAGGTTGTTCTGGCGTGCGCCTTTGATTATAATTTCGTGCCCGTTGCCCGGGCGGCGCTTCTCCGGCATGGCAATTCGCTTCGCCCCGCTGAGATACTGGCCGGTGATGGACTCCCGGCACTGCAAAATATCCTCCAGTGTACCTTTAGCTACTACGTAGCCGCCGTGCTCACCTGCACCCGGACCCATGTCCACGATGTAGTCCGAGGCCCTCATCATAGCCTCGTCATGTTCTACCACCAGGATAGTATTGCCCAGATCCCTCAGCCTCTTGAGAGTACCTATCAAGCGGGAATCATCAGCCGGATGGAGTCCGATAGTGGGCTCGTCGCAGATATAGAGCACTCCCATCAGCCCGCTGCCGATCTGGGTAGCCAGCCGTATTCTCTGTCCTTCCCCGCCGCTAAGTGTAGCTGCCGCCCTGTCCAGTGAAAGATAGTCCAGCCCTACATCTTGCAGAAAACCCAGGCGGGCGTTCAATTCCTTGAGAACCTGGTGAGCGATCAACTGCTCTCTTTCGGAAAGCACGGGATTATCCTGCCTGTTGAGGGCCCTGATCCACCCGACAGCCTGTTTGACAGCCATGGATGCCACCTGGATGATATTTTCGGATCCGATGGTTACGGCCAGCACTTCCGGTTTAAGTCTTTTTCCCTCGCAAACAGGACAGGGATTGGCCACCATATAGCGTTCGATATCCATCTTGGAAGCGGCCGACTCCGTGTCATGATAGAGCCGGTTCATGCGGGGGATGACACCCTCGAAACCATCCGTATGCTGCCTGAAGCGTCCAAAACGGCGGTACTGGTGTGTCTCGCCGCCCTCTCCATACATCAAAACGTGATATTGTTTCTCCGTCAGGTCTTTGATGGGTGTTTTGAGAGTAAAACCATAGCGGCTGCCGAGCGACTCCAGGGTATAAAAATACCAGTTTTGAAATTGCCATGGGCTGATAGCGCCATCGGCAATTGAAATCTCCTTATTGGGAATTACCCTGTCCGGGTCAATTTCCAGTTTTACGCCCAGCCCGCTGCATTCAGGGCAAGCGCCATGCGGGCTATTGAAACTAAATGTCCTGGGGGCTAGTTCACCCAGACTTATGCCGCAACTGACACAGGCGAAGTGCTCAGAAAACAGCATTTCTTCGCCATCTATGATCGAGACCAGTACTATTCCCGAGCCCAGCTTGAGAGCGGTTTCAACCGAATCTGCGATTCTGCTCTGGCTGCCACTTTGCCCGGTTACCACCCTGTCTACAACGGCTTCAATGGAATGCTTCTTATTCTTGTCCAGGTCGAAATCATCGGATAAGTCGTGGACCTGGTTATCCACCCTGACGCGTGAATAACCTTCCTTCCTGAGATCGTTGAAAAGGGCCTGGTATTCTCCCTTACGGTCTTTAATGAGGGGGGCCAGTATCATAAGTCTGGTACCGGCGGCGATATTCTGAATTGAATCCACGATCTGCTGCACGGATTGCACGCTGATCTCCCGTCCGCACCTGGGGCAGTGGGGATGTCCGACCCTGGCAAAAAGCAGACGAAGGTAATCGTAAATTTCGGTGATTGTCCCCACCGTCGAGCGGGGATTCCTGCTGGTGCCCTTTTGATCGATGGCAATAGCAGGGCTCAGACCTTCAATATAGTCTACCTCCGGTTTTTCCATTCTGCCCAGGAACTGGCGGGCATAGGCGGAGAGAGACTCAACATAGCGCCTCTGTCCCTCAGCGTAAATCGTGTCAAAAGCGAGCGAACTCTTGCCCGAACCCGAAGCTCCCGTAATAACGACCAGTTTACCCCTGGGGATGGATAGATCAATATTTTTAAGGTTGTGCTCCCTGGCACCTCTGACGATAATTGAGTCCAGCGGCATGGCTATTTACCCCTTTCAGAACATCCTCTTATTATAGCATTAGAACATTTGTCTTACAATATTCAGAAATTTGTCTCTTCCGTAGCAGCCACACCGCCGTTTCCGCCAGTCGCTGTTGACATTAATCCCTGATTAAAGTAAAGTACGATAGCTACTTGAGTAATGATAAAGCGTCCCTACTGCGGCAGCCGGCCTGAGACATGAAAAAAATAATCCATCCAATTTAGAGATAGCGGAGAAAAAGCGAGCTATGGAAAAAACGGATCTGATTAGCAGCATCATCAATCTTCAGAGACAGACCAACCGCGTGATGGGTCGTTTTTCAGCCGAGCCCTGGATTGAGCTGGGGCTAACCATTGCCCAGTTAAAAAGCCTGTTCTTCATCGTAGACAGAGAAAAGACCAGTTTCAAGAAGCTGGCGGAAGCACTCAGGGTCACCCCGCCCAATGTCACCGGCATCGTTGACAGGCTGGTAGACCAGGGACTGGTCAGCCGCACTGAAAATCCGGATGACCGCCGTATCATGCTTCTTCAGGCTACAGAAAAAGGACAGGGCCTCCTGAGCACGCTTAAAACCAACAGCGATAAGGAGATGGCCAGGGTGCTGGAGCAGTTGACCGAAGATGAGCTATCCAGTCTCGAATGCGGACTTAATGCCGTAAACCGCGCCGCTCACGTTATCCTGCCCTGTGAAAATGTGACTGAATAAGAATAGCCAATACGAGCGCAAAAGTGTATAAGGCATAGCGCCAGTTTGTATTAACCAGACCTCGTTTATGCCCCTGCGAGGGCTTTGTGGGATTCGATCATCTTTTTCACCCAGCGCACCAGGAAGATACCGCCATAAATAACGGTCAGGGCGCTGAGAGAGCACAGAACAATCTGAAAGGGCTGCAAGTTAGCGTCTCCCCCGACTACCCCCACCAGGATATAGGTAGTATCCCAGATCATGCTGGAAATCATCACTCCGGGGACCAAAACTTTAATCTGCCTTTTGAATCCAAGGGTCAGGGTCAGCGGGACCCTCATCCAGATCAAACGTCCAAAGGCGACGGAAAAAGGTGAAAGCGAGTTGATTTTTTGCCAGATCCTGGAAAACAGATTTTCTTTAGCAGGAGAAGGATTATTAAAGGTCTTTTCTTCCTTTTCCCGAGAAGCCAGGGCTGATTTAAATATGCGGCGGTATAGCTTGATCAGCCAGCTTCCGCTGAACCTGGCCAGATGATAGAGAACAACCGCGCCGCATGTCCTGCCGCACATAGCCGTTACCCAGAGTGCCGCCAAGAAAAAGAAGGGCAGTGAACCTGTCATTGCATGATAACCCACCAGTATCCACAGGGTTTCCATCAGGTAAGGAATGGATAGGCCGAACTCGCTTATCGCCAGCATGACAAAAAGCGATACTACCAGCCAGAAGTTGACGGTACCGGTGAAATTCAATATTTGCTCTGTAAATACCTGCAAATCCATGGATAATCCACCTCCCGGGAAGAAAGCCACCCGGGCCGCAAACCGGCTTTTTACACTCCCTCTAATATTATTTTATCAGTATCAGGCAACAAATAATTTACGCATAACACCCAGTATAATGTCAACCACCGGCCGTAATAGCCTTATTAACACAAAGGATAAAAGACCTGTGAATATCCCTATAGCCGCACCGCCGAGAACATCGAAGGGATAATGAATTCCCACAAATATCCTGGAAAAACCTCCGACGAGGGCAATTGCCAGGAGGATCAGGCCGTATTTTCTATTACATATAAAAACCGGCACCGCCAGGGCAAAAAGAATAGTTGTGAAATTCGAGGGAAAAGAGGAATCCGTCGGCTGGTAGAAAAGGAGATTTATCTGGCTGGCGGGCAACTCATCGAAAGGCCGCAACCGGAAATACAGGTTATTGCATAGACCCACAAACCCGTTGGCGATGCCCACGCTGCTCAGGCTGGCGATTAAGGCTTCCAGCAACCGTCGCCTGCGCAGGGCATCTCCCGTGCCGAACCACAGCGCCACCAGGATAAGACAGCAGACTACCGGGAGAAAATAATCGCCGGCCAGGCCCTTAACCAGTTCATCGGCAAAGCGGACTTTCCCAGCCATTCCGTTAATAAAAAGAAAAAGCGCGAGATCGGACATTACTGTTTCCTGCCCAGGAGGCGGCGCAGCGCCTCATAAAAGGTCAAGTCCCGCAGAGCCTCCAGCCCTTCTTTGTGTTCCGAACCGGAGTTCCCATCCGAATGGTTTATGAGGGATGACAAGAGCAGCGTGTAGAGCACAGACAGTGTCAAGCCAAGCATAAACATCCCGGCCTGTTCGGCGCCCTGGACCACACCGGTGTGATTACGGTAGTTCCAGGTAAACAATAGTCCCAGCGGCAAAAGTACCAGTATGGCCGACAGCACATATACCGCCGCCTTTTCCTGAAAAAACAGCAGTTTGAACCAGCGAGCGTGCAAAGCCGCCAGTTGAATGACGCCTGTAATCGCCAGAAAAACCAGGGTCAGGTATTCCATGGTTAAAGTCATCATCATACGACTGCCCCGTTACACCATTTTACCACCAATATTATTGATATAGCTATAATATACATAATTAAGCCCCCGCCGTAAATCCTCTTTTTCGATTCTCCGCCCGCCGATCAAAGTGTTACCCATGCTCCCGGTTTATTCCTGGAAAATGAGCAACGCGTTATTAGCATACAAGCCTTATTGAGATTATAATTTATTCCATCAGCCCGTCACGGTCCGGTAAAGAGGAGGTAAAAATTGGATATTGATTACTTTAAAGCAGGAAAAACAGCCGTTATTACCATCAACCGTCCCAGATACCGGAACGCCCTGGACGTACCTGCCTTAAAAGAGTTACAGA
>CAYLVC010000074.1:5708-11548 GCA_964387005.1 uncultured Dehalococcoidales bacterium
CTGGCTGTACCGGAGGCTGTTTTCGGCTTGCCGGAGGTCACCCGCGGGCTTATGCCCGGCTGGGGAGGGACACAGAGGCTGCCCCGCCAGATACCCTGGTGCGTTGCCGCCCGGATGATCCTGACAGGCAAACCGGTGGACGCTGCAGAGGCCTACCGCACCGGCCTGATTAATGAGGTTGTTCCCCGACCGGAACTGCTTAAAACAGCCATGGAATGGGCGGAATCGATCGGCAGGGCTGCCCCGCTGGCTGTGCGAGCAGCCAGAGAGGCAATGTACAAGGGAGCACAACTAACCCTGGAGGAAGGGCTGAACCTGGAACTGGCGCTGGCAACATACATCAAGACTACCCAGGACTTCCAGGAGGGGGTTCAGGCTTTCAAGGAAAAACGCCAGCCAGATTTCAAGGGAGAGTAGTAACCGACTTTTTCAAATATCCGATTTTGACCTTAATAATGTGCCCCCTAACGGTACAAACCGGGTACAATCTCCCCTTTTTCTGAGGGGAAAAGAACGAGTGTTGTAAATTTATAGCAGTTGAGAGAGCCGGATTCTGCATAAAGGTCCGGCAGTCACTCTAGTCCGGCAGGACTTTCCCCGGGTTAAGGATGTTATGGGGATCGAAGGCCTTTTTGATCCTTTTCATCAGCTCGATCTTCTCAGGCGAGGCCGCCAGGGGCAGGTATTTCTTCTTGTCAAAGCCCAGGCCATGCTCCCCGGAAAGGGTACCGCCCATTTCTATGGCGGCGCGGTAGACATCCGTGAGGAGGTCTTTCAGGACAGGCACATCAGCCTCTGTCCCCAGGGGGTGGAGGTGCACGTTGCCGTCGCCGGCGTGACCTGAGGCCATTATCTGTATGCCGTATTTTTTGCCTATCTCCCTGACCTTTTCCACAAATTCGGCGATGCGGCTGCGGGGCACCACCGCATCAAGTGTCTCCAGCATGCCGTTGTGCTTGAAGGTCGGCTGGAATTTTTCACGGGCTTCCAGCAAATTGCGTTTAGCGCTCTCGCTGCCAGGGGCAAAGATGTCGGCGGCTCCCAGTTTGAGACAGACCGCGCTGATCCTTTCGGCCAGCTTGCAGAAATCATCATAGCTTTCTGATTCCAGGATGAGCATGAGGTAAGCGGTATAGCCGAGCATGGGGATTTCCTTGCCCGTGAACTTTTCGACCATACGCAGGATACCTTCTTCCATGAATTCAATTCCTACCGGCAGGATGCCTTCGCGCAGGATAGCAGGAACGCAACCAATGGCATCGGAGAGGCTGTTGAAGGGTATAAAAAGGATCTCGCGGTTAGCAGGCGGGGTGATAAGCTTCACCGTAACCTCGGTAACCACCGCCAGCGTTCCTTCCGAACCGGTAATAAGCTGGGTCAGGTCATAGCCGGTAGAACATTTGATATATTTGCCGCCGGTGCGGATGATCTCTCCTCCAGGCAGGACAGCTTCCAGTCCCAGCACCAGGTTGCGGGTTACTCCGTATTTGACGGCCCTCATACCCCCGGCGTTGGTAGAAACGTTGCCGCCGATGAAGGCGCTTTTTTCACCCGGGTAAAGGGGAAAATAGAGGCCTTTTTCTTCAATAGCCTGGCAGAGGTCGTTGAGGGTGACGCCGGCCTCAGCAGTAGCGCTGAAGTTGGCCAGGTCTATCTCCAGTATCCGGTTGAGCCGTTCGAGCGAAAGGGAGATACCGCCGAAAACCGCCAGTGAACCGGCGGTCAGGCCGGTGCCGGCACCCCGGGGTGTGACCGGGACCAAATGCCGGTCGGCCAGTTGCAGAACAGCCGCAATTTCCTGTGTGTTTTGGGGTTTAACGACCACATCAGGCATGGCGGAGGTACCCAGGGGCGATTCATCGCGGGAGTAGTTTTCTTTGCCCTCATCCACCAGGATGTTTTTAGCGCCTACAATATCCGTCAGGCGGGTGATCAGCTCCGGTGTAAGTTTGGTGTAAATTGACGGGTTAGTCATAGATATTAGTTTAGAGTTTCGAGTTTCAAGTTTCAAGTTTCGAGTTTCAAGTTACGAGTGAGATCCTCACGCTTCGCTCAGGACGACCACGGTAATAGGGAGAGTGGTCGGTTTCGAGTGACGAGCTGTGAGCTTCAACTGATACCGGCCAGGGTGCGGGTCATGGCCTCCCAGTGAGTACCTTTCCAGTAAATACGGCGGCAGCGTGGGCATTCTGAATATTCTTCCCGGGTTAGCCAGACATAGGGCGGGACCCTGTCACGGACTTCTTCCCTGCCGAGCGGATGGAGGGGCTGATTACACTCAAGACAGAGGGAAAAAGGCCGCAGGTGTTCCAACAGGTTCAATTCACGGACAACCTGCTGCATTTGTTTTTCAGGACTGTCTTCCCGCAGCAGGACAGCCCTGATTTTACCGCCGGCAATCGGCTTTCTCAAGGGGATACGGGTATCCCTGGTCAGGATGATGCGGCCGCTGGCCAGCGCCAGTTCTACCAGCCGGGCATCGTTTTCGCCGCTGAAGAAAAGCGTATCATAGCCTGCCAGCCTGAGCAGCCTGGCGAGCTTGCCCACGTTTTCATCCGCAATGAAGCGGGGCACGGGTTCCGTCATATAATCATTATAGCCGCTATACCTCGGGGTGCTACAAGTGCCGGGGAGTAATAATAACCAAGATTTCAAGATACAATAACCTAACAAATTTCAATTTACAAGTTGCGAGTTGCGGGAAAGGGTAAATCCATCTTGTAAAGACCAGACCCTGGTTACACTTTGTACCGGAGACCCGGGTTACACTTTTTATAGTGGTTTCAGGAAAGGCGTCTCCCTTGCTACGAAAAACACCTATGCAAGGGGACTGCTTTTTCAAGGGGTGAGTTTTGAGCTCTGGGAGAGGTTTCCGGTCCTGACACGAATAACCGGTTTTAACGGAAAAGAACTAGACTTCGATCTGCAAACCTTCGCGAGCCATATGGATAGGAATACCAAGGGACTGCTGCACCTCATCCAGTTCGGAACGGATTTCGCCTTCAGCGGCGGCATTCAGGTGGACGGCGTATATCCGGGGGAGGCAACCCCTGATACGACGGTAAACAGCCATCTCCTGTCCCAGCAGAGCAGGGGTCATGTGGCCGGAATGGTTCATGGCCGCTTCCCAGCGGTTGGAGGCGGTGACTTCAATGAAAAGGACCTGTGGAGATATCCTTTCCCATGTGGCGGACAGGCCGGGGCCTGTATCGCCGGTATAGAAGAGGCTTTTAGCTTCCCGGTCTGTGATCTGGTAGCCAAGGCTGGGAAGGGCGTGGTTTACGGGTGCGGGCAGGATGGAGTAGCCTTCCAGTATGAACGGCTTCAGTGATTCGACGGTACTAATCTTGAGGGTGGGATCGTCCGGCGGTTTTTGCTGGAACTGTGAATAAATCCGTCCGTCAAGCAGGTACCGGTCAAGGACTTCAGCGGCAGCCTCGTGGGTGTAGACGGCCACGGACTTTTTCCTTAGAAAGAGGTTCATGGCCAGAGCGGGTATATCCCGCATATGGTCGTAATGGGCATGGGTCAGCAGAACGGCTTTGATTTTCATCTGGTTGCTGAAGGAGAGAGAGGAAGTGAGACCCCCGGCATCCAGGGCCAGCACACCATCTACCAGCAAACAGGTATGACGCGTCTTTTTAGACTCCGAGTTATGGGCGCCGAGTACTTTGATTTTCATGGTTTCAGTATAGTATAAAGTTTCAAGTTTCGAGTTTCAAGTTGGGAGCTTCACGAGAGGGAGACCGGCTCCCCCAATTCGTTATTGCGAGAGACCTATACTCCTCTGAAGCAATCTGAGAGCATGGTAAGACAAGTTAGCGATTGAATAATAGCTACTACGCTCCAAAACCAAAGTAATGAAAGTTCACAACTCATTTAGCGCTGATAACCAGAATTTTGTCAGGGTAGGTGCTGTGTTTCTTCCAGGTTAGCATAATAACGGCTTTAGATTGCTTCGTGAAGTAAAGGAGGCTCGCAATGACGCTATTTGTGTAGTGTCTCACACATAAATTTACGTCGATTAACCAGGTGTAGGGTGGATTACCATCCCCTTTATATGAAGCGTAACCTACCAATTTGATCAGGCTGATTTACCTCTACATATGATAACAGTCGTGAACGGACTCTTGTAATATTGTTTGTGATACACACCACCAGAACAAGCGCCAACATGACAACCGATAGCGAGAGCAGGAGAGAGGGAGAGTACGGAAAAGAATGTTATAAAAAGGGGACCCCTTGCATTAAGTATGAGAAAAAGCAAGGGAGTCCCCTTAAACTATTCAGAAAACTAATGCTTTATTTTCTTTCGAGAACCATGCCCATGCCCTGTCCGCCGCCGATGCACAGTGCAGCCAGTCCGTATTTGCTGCTGCGTCTCTGCATTTCGTACATAAGGGTGACAATAATCCTGGCGCCGGTGCAGCCGATAGGATGACCGAGGGACACACCGCCCCCATTGACGTTACAGATGCTGAGGTCCACGCCCATTTCCCTGGTGCAGCCGATAGCCTGAGAGGCGAAGGCTTCATTCAGTTCAAAGAGGTTGATGTCTTTTACGCCTAATCCGGCCAGTTTAAGGGCTTTAAGGCTGGCGGGGACTGCGCCCATGCCCATGTAGGCGGGATCGATACCACCGGGAGAGTAGGACTTGATGTAGGCGATGGGTTTAAGGCCGTATTTTTTAGCGGCTTCTTCGGACATTACCAGGACGGCGGCAGCCGCATCGTTTAAAGATGAAGCATTGCCGGCTGTAACGGTGCCGTCTTTCTTGAAAGCAGTGCCAAGTTTGCCGAGGGACTCGGGAGTGCTCTCGCGGGGATGTTCATCGATGTCAAACAGTTTGACTTCTTTTTTGACCTTGATTTCAACCGGGACAATCTCTTCCTTGAATGTGCCATTTTTAGTAGCGGCGATAGCGCGGTTATTGCTCTCGGCTGAGAAGGTATCCTGCTCGAGACGGCTGATATTGTATTTAGCGGCAATATTTTCAGCCGTCATGCCCATGTGATAACCGTAGAACAACTCATAGAGGCCGTCGTAGACCATACCATCAACTATCGGGGCACTGCCGTCGGTGAGGCTGCCCATCCGATAGCCATACCTGGCTTTGGGAAGATAGAAGGGGGCCTGGCTCATGTTTTCACAACCGCCTGCCACGATAACATCGGCATCGCCGGCCTTGATTGCCTGAGCTGCCAGCGCAACAGCCTTTAACGAAGAACCGCAGACCTTGTTGATAGTGAAGGAGTTGACTTCCTTGGGAATGCCGGCGTAGATCTGGGCCTGTCGTCCCGGGTTCTGACCCTGTCCTGCCTGAAGAACGTTGCCGATTATGACTTCATCAATGAAAATTTCTTTCAAGGCTTTATCATAATCGTTGTATTTTTTCTCAAGATCAAGTTCGCCTGTACCCTTAAAGGCTTTGGGCAGGAATTCATCCAGTGCGGGGTTACGCCCTGGCCTGACGCCGACTTTCTTCAAGGTACTCTTGATGGCAACAGCCTGCAACTGGGCGGCCGGGATATCCTGCAAAGCACCGCCGAAGTTACCGATAGCCGTTCTGGCACCACTGACAATTACGACTTCTCTCATGAAAAAATCCTCCTATTTATAGTTGTTAAACATCTTAGTATGGATATACTATTTTAATCCTTTTATCAGTGTTATGCCAAATCAACAAGGTATATCTTATGCGTGCCGGCAGTTGCAGCTATTTGTGGCTAAAACTTCATTCTGAGGACATCCTGCCAGGGAGTACCCGGTTTCTCATCCAGGTCTATCCAGATGTTTTTGATAGTAACGTACTCGTCCAGCACCATGGTTGAGTTCTCTTT
>CAYLVC010000075.1:0-9082 GCA_964387005.1 uncultured Dehalococcoidales bacterium
GCCCATTCGGACCACGTTGGCGGAAATGTCTATTATAATGGCAGACCAGTATTTTCCGGTGCGCGTTATATCATTCACCGCAGGGAGTGGGAGCACTGGACGGAAAAACTAAGAAGCGGCAGAGGCGATACGCTGGGTATGTTCGAGGTAACACGCAAAAAATTGCTGCCGGTACAGGCTCGGATCGAGATGGTGGATGACAAAAAGGAAATAATTCCTGGAATTGAATTTATACCCGTGCCGGGACATACCCCGGGGCACATGATGTTAAAAATCTCCTCCGGCAAGAGCAAGCTGATTCATCTGGGTGACCTGATGCATCATCCGCTGGAGTTAACCCGTCCTGAGATTTATACCATTTTCGATGTGGACCCGCAGGAAGCCATCAGGATACGGGGTAAGACAGTGGCGGATCTGGCGGCTTCCGGCGTGCTGGTTTTTGCCTGTCATTTTTCTTTTCCCGGACTGGGACATATTGTTCAGAAGAATGGGGTATTTTGCTGGGAACCGCTGGGCGCAGGTATTTTGTGATGTGAAGTGTTTATAAATGTCTATCCTCCATGCATGCCCGTTATCCCGGATGGCTACGGTCGGGGGAATAAGTTCCTGCCATTTTTCCCCGGAGCGTTTTGAGCGCTTTTTCCTGTTCTTCCACCGTTTTTAACCTGGAAATGCGGTTAACTGCATTTATAACCGCTATGTCCGCATTCAGTCTTTGCCGTTCTATTTCTGCCTGGTTGTGACTGTTGAGTTCGTACTCCTCCCTCTGGTTGATGGAAACGGCGGTTGATTCCAGGATCATTCGCACAACGGCATCTTTGTTCAGCAGGTCTGTCTCGTAATTGATCCACTGGTGCCAGGATGGGGATGAAAAACCCCCGATGTATTCTTCCAGGTTGTTGAACAACAATTTATATCCATGTTTTTGCGGATTATCAAAAGCCGGAGAGCCTGGATCGATTGATATCGGGCCGCAGATCGGCCCGCCAAGGTGGGTGTTGTTACCCAGGGCGGAACTGCGGGTGTACATGATCTGTTCCATGGATGAAAGCCTGTCCATCAGTTCCCAGGTCTCACCGATATTGTCCCTGTCCTCACCTGCCAGTCCGCTGGAAAAAAAGGTGGTTACGGGGATGAGATATTTATGGCATTGCCGGATAGTCCTCAGCAATTCCTCATTGGAGTATTGCCTGCCCAGCAGTTTTCTCACCTTTTCGCAGCCGCTGTCAGGGCAGATATGGACTGTTACCGGTCTGTTTGTTCTGGCGATCTCTTTGATGAAGTCCTCCTCCGCCGGCGCCAGCAGATCGATTGAAAGACGGTCAATTTCCAGATCTTCCAGGCGCAGCCTTGTGAGCAGGTCTTTCCAGTAAATTTCTCCCCCTCCATGGGGTGCCATGCGGGGGTCCTGGTAGAGACCTATGATGCGGATTCCCTGCCTGTTCAGGCTTCGGATGTCTTCAATTATCCTGGCCGGGCTGCGGAAGGCCGGTTTTTCTCTTCCCAGGTAGGTCTTGTAGCTGTAGGCTGAACCGCCGCAGATGGCGCAATTGAAAATGCAGCCTCGACAGACTTCCAAACTCCAGCGGGGCAGGAAGTCCGGGTCAAAGATGGAGGTTAACGGCTGCATCAGATCGAAGCGGGTATACTCAAACTCGTCCAGGTCCGAACAGACCGGGCTAAGGGGTGTTACCTGGATTTCTCTTCTTTCATTACGGTAGCTCAGATTGGGGGTTGAGGTCAGTCTGCCGTGTTTTTCAAAGGAACGCATGAGTTCGAGCAGGGGTTTCTCGGCTTCACCCCGGACAACGGCATCGATAAAGTGATATTTTTCCAGTATTTCGCGGTGGAAGCGGGTAGCTGTCAGACCGCCCAGGATCACCGGAGAACCTGGATGAATTGCTTTACATAAACGAGCAATTTCGATTGCGCCCTGGGCGTGCTGCTGGAAATGCAGTCCGACGGCGTAGATAGAGGCCTTCAAATTTTTCAGGTGGTCTTCAACTTCGAAGCTGTCGTTTCTGATCATGCGGTCGCCCAGGTTATCGATAATCACCCGGTAACCATGCCTGTCCAGATAACCGGCCAAGCTCAGCATACCGATGGGCACTTTGGAGAATTGCACCTGTTCCACCGTTGCCCCGGAAGGACCGGGGAATATGCTTTTCCTGCGGAAATCATAAACGGCAGGTGGATGCAGCAGCACCAAATCGAATTGCGTTTCCGTCATAAGAGGTACCTCGTGTGTGTAGTTTGAGGGTAATACAGGCCAGTCCTCTTTTCATTCAATCACAACAGTCCGGCTTTGACAAACAGGCCGTCGGGAAAAAATCAACACGATATGCGGAATGCGTTTTGTTACAAAAAAACAAAACAGTTAGACCGGCTGTAAATAAACAGAAATGGAGCCAGACCTATTCGGAAGTTTTCCCGGTTCCGGCTGCCGGTGGGACTGTCATACTGGAGGCGATGTTTTTTAATATAGAAAGAATGCCGACAACTGATTTTTGTACCTCAACTGGTTCCTGAGCCAGCAGTCTGGCTACATATGGGTCCAGTCCTGTTTTTATTTTCAGAGACTCGTCTGATTTCCCATTTTGATCTGAAGTAAGATACCCGGCCAGGGTAAAAATCTGTTCTTCACTGAAACCGAGGGGTTTAGCTATCCTTTTTAAGACGCTTGCAGAGGGATAACGGTCGCCTTTTTCAATTCTGCCCAGGTGAGAGGGTGAAACGTCCGATGCAGCGGATAGATCATAGAGGGTTAAACTGGCTGCCTGTCTTTGCTGTCTGAGTATTTTACCCAGGTTTTGACGGGAATCATTTATTTTCATATCTGTATCCCCCGCTATTTATCACCAGTTAATCGATTCCAAAGAATGAGTAGCTCATTTATGGACTGGAATTGCGAAATACCAGCTACTAATTACCGGTTTTTACTAAAGGCTAACAATTCTACCGGAGAAAATAGTCCTGCCATTTGTCACAAACCAAACAATATCTACAGTGTCGATATTCAGAATACTCCAATATGGTAAATAAAAGGTAAAATTTCCAGCATTCAGGTTAAAAAAAGGTTACGATTACTGCATAAATGACCACAGGCAATGACTATTGTCCGAAACAATATGTCTATTTCATGATATACCTTTTAGCTGGTTATGTCAGTGGTTTGTGCCGGAGTCTTATCCTTTTTCAGAGGATTTGCCGTCTTTGACAGGTAAAACAGGTGGAGGAGCATTTCCGAAAAACACTTTGGTATGAGGCCAGGGGATTTCGATTCCTTCTCTATCAAAGGCTTTTTTCAACCTCAGTCTGAGTTCACCAGCTATTTCCCATTGACGGCTGGGCCTGGTCTCGGCGACTATCTTGATCTCGATTCCTGAATCGCCCAGTTTATCAACGCGCAGGGCCTTTGGCCGTGAAATAAAGGCGGATGCCCATTGCGGGTCGGTATCCATTTCCTCACCAACGCGGTTAATAACATTCATGGCTTTGTCCAGGTCAGTATCATATGAGACACTGATATTCAAGTTTACTTTGGACATTTGCTTGGTAAAATTGCTGGAAACCCTTATTTCTCCATTGGGGATAACATGAGTGATGCCGTCCATGTCCCTGAGTACGGTCCGTCTCAGGTTTATTTCTTCAACTACTCCCGATACATCCGCGATCCTGACCACATCCCCCTTGCGGTACTGGTTTTCCATGATCACAAACAGACCGGCCAGGACGTCTTTGACCAGCGATTGGGCCCCGAAACCGATTGCCAGTCCGACAATACCTGCGCCGGTGATCAGAGCGGCTATATTGATATTGAATTCGGCCAGGGCCATCATCAGAAACAGGAAGATAATTGCCACCTGCACCGACGTGGTTACTACTCCGGTCAGCGTATCCGTTCTTTTTTTTAACTCTTCTTCACTTTGTTCTATGCGGGTATTGCGCACTACGCCACGGATCATCCTGGGTATCACCTGAATGGTACCCAACAATAATATTACCAGTAAAATCAGAAGGGTCAGCAGTTTCCCCAGGTGGACCGACAGCCAGTTGTTAACTGTTTCAGATTCGTAGCCTAACATCCTCAAGATGAGAACGATGCCCAGAGATCCCAGCACTACGGGAGTACCCCATATCAGGAAAGACATGATAATATCGTCCATGCTGGTGTTTGTCTTTGTACATAATTCGTCCTTGTACCATCTGAAAAAAGCCATCAGTATCACGATGGCGGTAAAGAACCCGAAACCGACAAAAAGTACGGGAATGACCTTGTTTTCCATATCTATCCAGGTCACCGGTGTATCTGCCAGTTTCCAACCAACATACAGACCTATCCAGATGCACCAGAAAATCGAGGCCAGTCCGGTATATCGTATCAGGAAGTCATCCAGGCAGGTTTTGGTTTTAACGGCCTGTTTACGTATGAACCTGTAGAGATATGTCCTTAAAAACAATAAAGCGATTAAGACCGCCAGCCCGATTCCGACGGGCAAGGCCAGATTGCTCAGGTTTTCAGAGCTGAAAAACTGTCCCCAGTTCATTCTATATATACCTCACTGGTATTATCATAATTGTTGCCGGAATCTAACGCAACAACAAAAAATTGGGAGTGTTTGGCTGTTAAGAAACTGCCGCCGCCGTTTCCGGTGATTTATTATTATCCGCTCGTATAGGAAATAAAGATCATCTCCTAAAATAACGGGAGCATTTCGCTGAATATGGTACTTAGGGTTCATGACGGCTGACCGGAGGATGTAATAATATACCAACTATGGAATCAAACTGTACCAAAGTACCTGAATACCCCCTGACCATCGTAGCATAATATACATAATAAAAAGGTAGTATAATTTTTGGTCATACACACTTGTAATATAAGGCTGAATTTTCCAGGGGGTACAGGATAAATGAAATATCCAATCGTAAAATCCGAGTCTGACAGGTCATGGTTGAAATACTGCGGTTTTCTTGATCTTTCGGTTGACCAGTTTATGTCGATTCAGGAGTCCCTTCTCATTCAACAGATTGAGAAGGTATCCCACTCCCGTTTAGGTCAAAAGATAATAGGCCGAAATATTCCCCGGAATGTTAATGAATTCCGCCGTTTCGTACCGCTGACCAGGTATGAGGACTACATCCCGGAGCTGGATAGATGTGATGACACTGCTTTGTGTGAGAAACCCTATACCTGGGCGCATACCTCCGGCGGAGCTATTACCTATAGAAAAGTGCCGGTAACCCATGAGGCCAGGCAAATGCAGCTGGAACACCTTATGGCGGCTTTTATCCTGGCCTGCTCCAGGTCCAAAGGGCAGAGTTCGGTGGCTGAGGGTGACAGGGTCCTGTTTAATGTGGCCCCAAAACCTTATTTATCCGGTGTTCTGGCCACAGGGGCATCCGAGACCTTTAACATGTATCCGGTGATTCCTCCGGATGATCATGATAGTCTGGAATTCAGGCAAAAAATGACCAGGGGATTCGAAACCTCCCTGCGCACCGGAATGGATATTCTGGTTGCGATGACCGGAGTGCTGGTCAAGACCGGCAATGAATTCGATCAACGTTCTCACAAGAGTGGAATGACCAAACACCTTTTGCATCCGGGTGAGTTGTACCGGCTGACCAGGGCTTATTTGAGCAGTAAACTGGAAAACAGAAGTATTTTGCCAAAAGATATCTGGCCGCTGAAAGCACTGATTTGCTGGGGAATTGATACTGCTGCATACAGCGAACAGGTATATAAATACTGGGGGGCATATCCTTATCAATTCCATGCCTGCACCGAGGCGGGCATCATGGCTCTTCAGACCTGGAACAGGAAAGCCATGACCTTTATACCCAATTCCAATTTTTATGAATTTATTCCTGAAGAGGAGTGGGAGAAATCTCGTCTTGACCTCTTTTATCAGCCAAAGACCGTCTTGCTCTCAGAGGTACAGGCGGGAGAGAGATATGAACTGGTTATTACCAGCTTTTACGGGGGGGCTTTTATTCGCTACAGGTTAGGCCACCTGATAAAAATCACCGGTTTAGAGGATAATGAAGCCGGAATATGTTTACCCCAGATGGTTTTTGAGTCCCGTGCGGATGATTTAATTGATATTGCCGGATTTACCCGTATTTGTGAAAGGTCCATCAGTACGGCGATTGCCAATTCAGGTGTTATTTGCGAAGACTGGCTGGCACGTAAAGAGACCATACAGGGGAAGCCCGCACTGCATATTTACATGGAACTTAGCGGTGATATGTCACAGGATAATATCGCCGAACGGCTGAATGATGGATTGGTGAAGGTTGACCAGGGATATCATGATCTGGCTATGATGATGGAGATACATCCCTTGCAGTTGACCCTGTTAAAGCGGGGAAGTTTCAATAGCTACGCCGTTTCTCGCCGCAATGCCGGGTTTGACCTGGCGCAGCAGAAACCGCCAAGGATGAACGCTTCAGAGGAAGATATCCTTGAGTTGATGGGCCTTAACATCAGAAATATCGTCAATGCCACCTGAAAACCGGGATTGTGAGATAATGGTATTCAGAAGGCTGCGAGTTAATTAGAAGTTACAATGGGGGAGACTTATTGAGTTTTTACCTGACAATCCCCATAGTTGAAGTGGTGTTTTGTCTGGCTTTGCTGGTTTTGTTGATTGTAAGGGGTAGACAGCATGTAGCCAAAATACCTTTCGCCATATTTCTGTCTTTTATGGCGCTGTGGGGCGTATTTATCTTCCTGATGCGTTATTCGCCTGATCTGGAGAAGGCCGCATTCTGGGAGAATTTTGTTTTTGGTTCAATTCTGAGTGCAGCTATCTCTTTTTATGTCTTTACCGTTTCGTTAACGGGCGCTAAACTGGCGAAAAAGATCATCTTTCCTATTTGCTGTGCCTATATAGTCGCTCTAGCCCTCATTCCTACCGGCCTGATAATCCAGGGAATGCAGACAATGTGGTACGGAAAGGCCCCGGTGGTGGGAATGCTCTTTCCCATATATGTACTGAGTGTATATGTGCCCATACTGCTGGGTATGATTATTTTGCTTAAGAGCTCTCAGCATTCAAAAAGCAATGACGAAAAAATACGCAACCAGTACATTGTAATGGGCATAATTGCTCTGTTTATCGGAGGCACAACGGACTACCTGCCGGCTGTGGGTGTACAGTTGTATCCGCTGGGCATCATCGGCAACATTGCGTTCTGTTTCCTGGCAACTATTGCCATGTTAAAACACGGCCTGATGGAAATCCGCGTAGTACTGCGCAAAGGGGCGGTATATTCTTTAACCAGCATACTGATTTTCGGAATGTTCGGCAGCATCGTCCTGGTAATGACCACTCTGCTGCAAAATACTATCAGTCCTTTGTCTCTTACCATCACAATTACTGCGGTTTTTCTGATTGCCGCCCTTTTCCAGCCTTTGCTGTCAAAATTGCAGCGCATGGTTGACCGCTGGTTTTTCCGCCAGAGGTATGACTATCTACAGGCTTTAAAGAGGTTTGCCCAGGATAAAGAAGGTGATCTTGATCTGAATCAGCTTTCTCTTACTCTGGTAAACACGGTGGCCAGCGCTATGCAAAGCGAGGGAGTCGATCTGCTGCTTCAGACTTCGGACTCCCAGGACTTTGTCAGCTATGTCCATGGCGGACAGAAAAAGAACCGGACGATAACCTTCACAGCCGGTTCGCCTCTGGCCATCACGATGAAATACCAGGACAGAATCGTGGATATCAATGATGCCGATATTCTGCCTGTCCTGAGCGGTCTTTCTGAGAACGACCGCAGGATGCTTCAGGACAACAACATCGAGCTTCTCCTGCCGTTGAAAACGGACGGGCTCTTAATCGGAATTTTGCTTCTAAGCCGCAAGCTTCATAAGGAAGCCTATTCCAATGAGGATAAACAGCTGCTTCAGTCCGTCTCCCAGGATATCGCCATCCGGCTGGATAATGCCAGCCGGTACAACAGCGTTATCCAGAAACACAGTGAATTGCAGAAGACCATGGATGGCGTTATCTTTGCCGTTTCTGCGGTTGTGGAGTCCCGGGACCCTTATACGGCAGGCCATCAGAGGCGGGTAGCAGAGCTGGCACGAGCAATAGCCGGCGAAATGGGTCTCTCGGAATGGCATTTGAAGGGAATGCATATTATAGGGCTTTTACATGATGTGGGCAAAATTGCAGTTCCGGCTGAGATATTAAGCAAACCGGGAAAGATCAGCCAGTATGAATTCAACATTATCAAGGGGCACTCCCGCATAGGCTACGATATACTGGAAAAGATTGATTTTCCCTGGCCGGTGGCCAAAGCAATTTTGCAGCATCACGAGCGTTTAAACGGATCGGGTTATCCCGAAGGGCTTTCCGGCAAAGAGATAACGCTGGAAGCAAAAATACTGGGTGTAGCCGACGTGGTTGAAGCTATGTCGTCCCACCGCCCCTACAGACCGGCCCTCGGCCTGGACGTGGCCTTGAAGGAAATCAGACAGCAAAGCGGTATTTTGTATGACAGGGAAGTGGTGGACGCCTGTTTGAGGCTGCTGCAAAAAGGTCAATTCGCTTTTGAAAAGCTGATGTCCTCGGCGGACAGTGCGAAGGAAGAGGTATACCTGAATAAATAGGCGGATAGTCAGATTGGTTTTTTGTTCAAGATAGAGAAAAATATCTGGTAAAGGAGATGCGGATGAAAAAAATTCTGGTTTTAGGTATCGTTCTTGCCCTGGTTTTGTCCCTGGTTTTGCCGACTGCGGCAATGGCCAAGCCACCACAAAAGGATTTTAATGCTGAAGGTGTGATGACATCAATTGACGTTGGCGATGTTAGACCACTGGGCAACAGCGGCCTCTGGAAGGTCAGAAATCGCCATATTGAGGGGACATTCCTGGAAGGCGACCTTGGCACTGCGGGCTTTGTTATAACCTACGGTGGAGTTTTTAATATTTTGGACCAGTCCGGCCAGATGAAAGGGGATCTGGTAACAGACTTAGGCACTTTTAAAATCAATGGAACGGTTGAGCCAATGAAATTTGTACAACCACTGATAGTTGAAGGACAGGTACTATATTTGTGCAACATAGAAATAA
>CAYLVC010000075.1:9092-11408 GCA_964387005.1 uncultured Dehalococcoidales bacterium
GGAAAGGAGCCAATGGCTACTTTGAAGCCTCTTTGGACGTTCTGGTTGATCCAGTGGAAGGTCATGTTGTAGGAGTGCAACCGACTAGTAGTTTTGTTATGACCGGCAAATACCACAAAAAATAAACCCGTAAGATACTGGTAGTTAAAAAGGGAGGACGGTGAGTCCTCCCTTTTTCGTATCAGTTTTAGGGTAAGTTTCTCAAATTGGCAACCTGGAAATTGATTTTTTTGCTTTATTTTGAATCAACTATGAAGTCGTTTTTACGTAGAGTAGAATTTGGCAGTTTAGCGTTCAATACTGAGGTAGGGGCGGTGTTTAGCCTGAATTTGTTCCAGCCTGAACTTGTGTTGACCTGTATTGATTCAGGCGTAACCCGCCCGCCATGGCTGTTGATAGAGAGGCGCGACCTGAACTTGTTCTAAATTGACCTTGTTCAGGTGTAATACTCTATACTGATGATGTGTTAGTAGTAACGCCTGATTAACTCCCTGCAGTCCGGGCGGGCGGGTCGGAGACGCCGCCCCTACCAGACCGTTTAGTTTATCCGTAATAGTCCGTGCCATTAAACGCTTTTCTTTGCACGGAGTCAATCAACACAGGAACACAATTATCAAAGATGCTGCGTTAGTAACCCGAAAATGAACTTATTACGCTCAATCCTGGTCACTATTACAGTATTGAATAAACCAGACATTAAAAATAGTGTACGATGGGATAAGAAAGACCTTCCCTGTAATTCAGGGAAGGCCTTGGCATGTCACTTTGCGGGTTGTCCGGAGCCTACGGGTTCAGCTTGGTGAACTGGCTGAAGGCGTTGATCAATCTGCCTCTCTGCACTTCCAGCTGAGTCAGCAGGTGAACCAGTTCGCTGGCCTTTTCGTTAGTACGGAACGACCGGCGTAATTTGATATGCAGGACTCTCAGTTTGACAGATTCCTGCTCTTCCGGTGTTTTACACAGCACACCCGGGAAAGGAGTGATTTGCTCGGCAATCAGGGCGAACTGGATGTTGCCTTCAGAAGGGTTGTCCTGGGGCTTGACTGAATAATCTTTATCCGAAGGTTCGCGCAGGTTTTTACCCTGGTACCAGGTGATGGAGTCGACATATACTCCGGATACGTATTCCCATCCCCCATCTTTCAGGATGTCCCAGCTTATTTCAGCCTTGGTCTCTTTGTGAATGTCCTGGAGCAGTAAAACCGCTTCGGAAGCAGCGTGGTTGACGGAATCGATAAAGGCATTAAGGTCCTGGATGATGGGTTGTCCTTCCAGGAGTGCCTGAAGGTCGACGAAGGTGGGATGGCGCATCCAGGCCGGTTCATAGCGTACCTGTATTTCTCCTTTAAGCATCTGGTCATAGAGGACGGGAGGAGCACTGCTGCCGTTGGCGTTTTCAGCCATTTCTACCAGCCAGCTGGTGTTATAACCCGGCTCAACCAGGGGCAGAGACCTGGCAAATTCAACGATTACTTTCAACCTTGCCTGGTCTTCAGGAGAAAGTGATTTCGTACCCTTGGCTGCCGGAGCGGGCGCCTGTGGCAGAGCCAGTCTCCAGCCTAATGACTTTCTTTTTCCCGGTTCTTCCGCTTCGAGTGTACGGTATTCGGCATTGACAATTTCAGGGACAATGATCTCGGAAGGTTCTGCGCCGATTGCAGCCTTCCGGGCTTTTTTCTTCAAGAGCGGGCGTATGATGAGGAAGAAGACAGCCGCTCCCAGCGCCAGAATTCCCAGGATGATAAACAATACCAGGAGTCCTGAGGAAATTACACCGGACTTGATCAAATATGCCCGGGACCAATCGCTTTCATTCATTGCCGCGTCAACGGCTTTGACCCGCCAGTAATATTCACCCTGGGCCAGGGTTTCAGTTCTGGTCAGTGTGTATTTGGTGGCTGTCAGATCGGTCTTCTCTATTACCGGGTTTATGAACTCAGGTTCACTGGCTATCTGGAGAACGTAGGTTACGTCCGTTGAACCGGAGGCCTTGGACCAGGTCAAAGTAGGGTTGATGTTGCCTGTAAAACCCATGGTCTCCCCATCCGGGGGAGAAACGGGTTTAGGAATTGACGGGGGAGTATCGTCTATCTGGAAATCGATCTTCTGGGTGTTATTTTGATTGTCCGTTATCTTAATGGTATGCAGACCGGCCGTTGATTTTGGTATCTTAAAGGATAAAGAAAAATCACCTGTTTCGCTGACTGTGACCGTTCCCAGGTTGCTGATCGGACTGTCATCATAAGTCACCTTCAGCGGGCTGTCCGGGGTAAAGCCTGAACCGTTGATTTCCACCATTGTACCCACAGAACCGCT
>CAYLVC010000076.1:0-2333 GCA_964387005.1 uncultured Dehalococcoidales bacterium
GCCAGCCCTGCCAGGTTATCAGGGCATAAAAAACACAGGAAACCCCATACGCCAGAATACTAAACCAGCGCGTTACCCGGGAAGGGGTAAACTGGAAAAGAAGGTCGACCCGGATATGCCCTTTTTGCAAAGCGCAATATCCCAGGGCGAATGACACCAGTACCAGCATCATAATCTCCGTCATTTCCTGTGAACCGACGATAGGCTTAATCAAGCCGGTGTGGTCGGTAATGAAAGATAATTTACCCAACTGGCTGCCGATGACATCGGCAAAGGTCAAAAACATCATAGCGGCCAGCATGACAGAGGCGATGAGCGCTCCGACGATGCCGCAGAGGGGATCGATTATTTTGTTTAAGATAACCACACATTTGTCTAAACCGGTCCTGGCAACCATAGGGACTATCTCTCCTTTCCTCAAGGCAAAACGGTATGAACCCGGCAAGCAGGCATATAAGATCAGGGTGAATAGGTCTCGATCAATTCCAAAGTGGTATCCAGGATTTCCCGGGATTCAGGAAATCCTTTTTCGGTCATTTTACCGACCCAGGCATCCCATATCGGCTTTCCGGCCATGGCTTTCCACCTGTCTATCTCTTCCTCAGGCACAGTATACTCCACCATCTTAAAACCCTGTTTTTTAACTGTTTCCCGCCCTTCAGCTGCCGAATAATCAAAATGTCTTTCACCCCAGAAAAGAGAGCCATTCAGCCCGCAGACGTTGTTGATCTGCTCCTTTATATCCTGGGGAAGGCTATTCCACCTTTCATTATTCATAGCCTGTGAAAGATAGACGGAAAACATGGGCAAATAGGTATAGTATTTAACAACTTCATAAAGTCGGAAAGACAGTATCGCTTCCCAGGGGGCTGCCATACCGTCTATTTCACCCTTTTGAAGCGCCAGATAGGTATCCGGCATAGCCCGGATAACGGGGGTTGCACCCAGCAGTCTGATCATGCTGACCGGGGGACCGGCTGTAACCCTGATCTGCATGCCCCTGATATCTTCCAGGGTCTTAACCTGCTTTTTGTTTGTGATTAATAAATAGGGTTCGGAAGCATAGGTCAGAAGAACATGATTGTCTTTAAACTGGCCCCTCAGAGAGGGGAATTTCTCATAAAGCTGCCAGATGATGCCACTGGCCTGTTTGGCGCTTTTAAAGGGCAAGAGGGGCAAGGCTATCACATCCGCCAGGGGAGTTTGATAAGCCCAATAGCCATGTACCATCCAGGCTACATCAGTCACTCCATATTTAGTAGAAGTCCAGGCATCCGGGCCCTTGAACAGTGACTGAGAAAAATAGGTTTCAAAGGTCACGGCATTATGGGTGGCTTCCGTAATCTGTTTCAGCCAGGGTTGAGCAGCATAAGTTCCTTCCCATCCGGTAGCCGAATTCTGGTCGGCATATCTGAGTTTAACGTTATAGCCGGCAGGAGAAGGGGAAACTGAGGACGAACACCCGGGTAAAGCAAAACAGGCAAGCACCAGCAGCACCACGAACAGGCATGAAATCCTCAGCAGCATGCTATTCCCCCAATTATTTCCCGGCGTCTGAAAGATAAAAATTCAAGACAGCACAAACTTAGTGTCAACAGCATAAAGCCGGGGTCTGTTCAGTTTTACCCCGGCAATGTATGTTATTTCTATTTCTATTTCAAGGATTGTTTGCTTTTAAAAACAGCGTAATCAGCCAGTTTAGACAGGGCGACGGCTGCCCGCCTGGGATCGGTATAAACAGGAATATTATTGTCCAGCAGGTACTGGAACTGGGGAACAATCAAATCAGGGACATCGAACAGGGACACTGCCATAGGCTTCCTGATTTCAGGGGCAGCTTCTGCCAGGAACTTGATGCTGCGTGGGTTTTCCGGGGCGGTAATCACCAGCAGCATGTCCACATTCTCATCCTCTGAGAGTATTCTGGCAGCCCCGGCAAAGTGTTCCGGAGTGAGCAGCGAGCTTACCCCCAGGTCCAGGGGATTGGCGATTGAGGTACCGGCAGAACGAATTAGTTCCCCGAGCTGCCGGAGGGTTGATTCACTGAAGCGGGCAATATCCAGTCCAAGGTTCACACAGTTGTCAGCCGTCCCGATGTTGGTTCCGCCCATGCCTGAAATAATCGCTATCCGCTTGCCGGCTGGCAGAGGCAGCCAGTAAAAGGCCAGGATGCAATCAACCATCTCTTCAAAACTGCTGACCGAGGTGATTCCTGCCTGTTTGAACATCGCGTCCCAGACCTGACCCGATCCCGCCAGTGCGCCGGTATGGGCCAGAGCAGCTTTTGCCCCGCTGTCGGTTTTGCCCCCTTTCCAGAGGATTATGGGTTTCTG
>CAYLVC010000076.1:2343-11293 GCA_964387005.1 uncultured Dehalococcoidales bacterium
CGGCAGGCCTCATACAGGCTGCGCCCATCCTTAATGCCTTCCATATATCCGGCGATCAAGCCTGTCTCGGGGTCGGCTCCGTAGTATTCTAGATAGTCCACAGCCGTAAGGTCGGATTCATTCCCGGAGCTGACGGCTTTGCTCAGCCTGATTTTTTTCTGGGTAAGAGACAGGCAGAGGTAATCATTAAAAGAGCCGCTCTGGGCAAAGGTGCTCAGCCTGCCGCTTTCGGTAGTCAGTCCCCCGGCAATAAGCGAGCTGGGCAGTGTGCAAAGGCGGGCGGCAGGACAATAAAGGCCGTTGGTATTGGGACCGATCAGCCTGGAGCCCTTTTCACGGGCAATGCGCACCATCTCCTGTTCCTGTGCCCTGCCCTCCTCGCTTTTTTCCCTGAAACCGGCCGTGAAAAGCACAATGCCTTTGACTCCTTTTTCAGCGCATTCACGGACAATGCGGGGTGCTTCCCCCTGGGGCACCAGAAGAATGGCCAGGTCGATATCACAGGGAATATCTTTTATACCCGGGTAGGCTTTGAGCCCCAGCAGTTCTTTTTCCCTGGGATGCACGGGGTAGATATCCCTGAAACCCATGGCAATGAATCCCTCAAGGAACAACCGGCCGAAGCTCCCTTCACGGCCCGAAGCCCCTATTATGCTGACTGCCCGGGGGTGAAATATGCGTTCAAGGTCGGCGAATGTATCAGACGACATCAATCTCTCCTTTCAAAAGTTCAAGGTATGATAATGGGATAATAAACTTTTTCAGGCAAGTTTTCAATCTGATGCCTTCGGCAGCAGTCTGTTATGAGTTAACACGTCTGATAGGAATTCAGCGGCTGGATAAAATAGTGATAAATTGGAAAGTAAAAAGGTTTTTATACACAAATATCACCTATCGGGGTACTGCAGCTGATGGTGGAGAAGAAATTGGTTTCACCCCGTTCTCAGGCACATTAAAAATTTTGATATTGAAAATTCGGGAAAGCCAGGAGGGGGTCTACAGCCCGGATTGACCCGCAGCAGCTATCCCCCTCCAACCATGATTGGTTTTCAGCCCAGGCCTGTTACAGCCTCGGCAACATCGGTGAATTCGTTAAAACTGACAGTCTTTGCAGCGGACAGCTTTTTAGCAAAGTCCTTGAGTACCATGGATGAGAACTGGTCCCATTGGGCCCTGTCCAGGACATATACCTCTCCGGCATAATGGACATGAGCTATTTTCAAGCCGCCGTTTTTCCACCACCAGACATCAGCATCCATTGTAGAGGCCGCCGGTGCTGCCCGGGTGTTAACACCTACCGCTTCCATTTTCGAGACCGGTACAAGTTTATTGGCTTTGATAATCTCCTGAATCTGAAGACCATAGTTGACGAGTATTTCCGGTGGCAAGCCCGGCCAGCGCCGGATAATGGGGATACCAACCAACCGACTGGCGAGTTGTAACTCCTGCATCATCGTTATTCCTCCCTATATTTTAATCACTGCCTTACCGGCAGTATTATTTTACTGGGGGATGCAGCTTCCATAAAGGAAGCTCCAATCTGGTTACATGAAAGATTGAGGTGTTTATTGTCCGCCAGGCGAAGAACATCAAAGGCAACATTAATGGCGGCCTTTTCCAGAGCGCAAAGGAAAGGTGCAGCGGTGTTATAAGCCCCGGACATGGCATAATTGGTGCAACCGCACCAGTTCATACAATAACCGTTTAAACTGCACTGCAAACACTCGGTATTGACCGCTTCCGTGGGAATCTGATGACAGCTTCTGGTTATATCAATTCCGGTGTTGATATTGCCAAGGCAATGAAGCCTGCCGTCGTCACCGCCTATAAGCCTTTCGCAGGGATAGACATTGCCGGAAGGCGCGAAAGCCAGTTCGCCGCGACCCATGCGGCATTTTTCCATGGGCAGGTAACCACCCCGCAAAATCACACTGGTTTTGCTGTCTATCAGGCTGATATATTCAGGCGTTCCCCGGGTGTAATAGTCCAGATATAGTTTGCCGATCCTTTCAAAAATACGGGGAAGCGCGGTGGCTTCTTTTATACTCCAAATGGCTGATATGTCCGGATTAAGAAATATCCGCTTTACGCCCAGAGAAACCAGGTATTCAACAACATCAGGCAGAGATTCCAGATTGTCCGGTGAATAGACAGCGTTTACGGGTATCAAAGGAAAGGTCTTCAAAGCATCAACGATATTGTTTTCCACCAGGGCTGAACTGCCCCGTCCATTCCGGAAACGACGGTGGCTATCCTGGATATGAGGCGGCCCATCGCAGCTAATGCATAGAACAATATCATTATTCACAAAATATTCCATCATGGCCCCCGTAAGAAGAGTCCCGTTGGTAGTTACGGTAAACGTCACTCTTTCAGAGGAATAGAGAGGATGTTCGCGAATAATCCGGGTAATTTCCTGAATCAGGCCGAACTCCAGAAGCGGTTCGCCGCCGAAATAGCCGAATTCTATTTTTTCATCCGGCTGAGAATTCTGAAAAACAAAGTCCACAATATTTTGGGCTGTGCTATGTGACATTACTGCATCCCGCTTCCGTATGTAGCAATAATCACAGGCAAGATTGCATTTTTGAGTAACAGTTAAAGTACACTTCAACCGGATTACTCCTTGACCACCTCAGCCGGTACAATATCTCATAGAGAAATCGGGTTTCAGGGACGGGACTGGAAAGCAATCATCAGTTTTTTATGAATAGAAGAAATCAGGCAATCAATGAAAAAGAAACAACTCACCTTAGGTCAATCCCGCATAATTTAAACTTAACGATAATCGTATGTCAATATCATTTTGGTATCGTTACTTATGTATTGGTAGCAACCCTGAAAACCAGCGTACGGAATAACGTTAAGAAGATCAATTCTTTGAATCATAAAGAGAAGAGGAAAAAACATTATTGAATCTGGTGCAAAAAGGTTTAAAACAAATCCACCCGCCCTGAGATGGTTCGACCTGATCTGGATAAGGGAGAAATCAGGCCTTCAGCATGACACCCATAACGGATAAAAATTTGTGAAACGAACCTTTTTGTAGTTTAGGGATTACTTATTTAGAAGCAGCAGCTATCCCCCGACCAGAACGGGCGAGAGGGTTATAGTATCCTGGTCACTAAGGGGCGTGTCTTTAGCATCGCTATACTGAACAAGCTTGTTGTTCAGTATTATCACGACTTCATCGTTCATCACCCCGGTTGAAGGGTCCAGGACGTATTTACGAAATTCCGGATATTTTTCCGCTAGACCGGCGAAAAAACCACCCAGGGTGGTGGGGGACTTGACTTCCTGTTTGACAATATTCCCCAGGCTGCTTTCTTCACCCAGCAGACCGGAAATCCATGAATACGTCACCAGGTCGATAGTTATATTATTATTTTCATTCATATTTAAATTATAGCATTTCAGGCAAGTATGTTTCAAAGCAACCGGTATCAGTTGCTATTGGGAATGAGGACGCTGAATGTACTCCCCTTGCCGGCTGTACTGGCCAGGCTGATCTTTCCTCCGTGAGCTTCCACGATCTTGTTGGAGATGGCCAGGCCAAGGCCGATTCCGGAAACATTCTTATTCCTGTTGGATCGATAGTAAGGCTGGAAGAGCTTGCTCTGATCATCGCTTGAAATGCCGATGCCCTGATCCACTATTTCGCAATAGAAGCCATTGTCTTTTAATCCTGCCCGCAGGGTGATGGTGCTTTTCTCCGGACTGTATTTGCTGGCATTGGACAGCAGGTTGACAATGACCTGTTCAAGGCGTGAAGTATCCACGTTCAATGTATTCAGATCCGGACTGATATCCACGATCAGTTTCTGCGAGCGTTTATCCAGGTTAGGTTCAAAACGCTCGACCACCTCACGCAGAAAGCCGTGGGCATCAACAGTGCGTCTTTTCAGTTCAAATGTGCCTTTGGAATACCTGGCCAGGTCCAGCAGTTCATCCAGGCGGTTGGTCATGAGTTTGGCGCTGGTATTGATATTTTTTACCAGCTTTGTTCTTATCTCTTCGTCTACATCGTCCATTTCCTGGAGTATATCGCTTGAAACCACCACAGCCGTGAGAGGATTCCTCAGCTCATGGGCCAGCATATTGATGAAAAGGGTTTTTACCTCCGCTTCTTCCCGGAGTTTCTCATTATGCTGCTTTTCCTTGTGGTAAAGGTCACGGAGGGTTGCCTCCAGCCGCTTGCGCTGGGTAACATCGGCATCGGTGCCACGATAACCCAGCAGATTACCCCCTTTGTCCAGTGTGGGAGTTGCGCTGGTTTCCAGGATAATCACCCGTCCATCTTTACAAATACGTCTGCTGGAAAAGGCCATGATTGTCTGCCTGTTTTTAAAGGACTCTGCCATTTTTCGGGTATAGTCCTCGCGTTCCTCCAGTGGCACCAGATCATATAAATGCTTTTTTTGTACAATGTCTTCGGTACTAAAACCTGTTAAGACCTCTACTACAGGATTGACGTAGAGGTAGAGCATTTGAGGATCAACTTCCCAGATCATTTCTCCGGCAGTCTCAGCCACCTGTCTGAAACGCTCCTCGCTGATGCGCAGCTTTTCTTCAGACTGCCGGCGCTGCCGTCTTACCTCCGCATCACGCAATTCTCTTTCAACTACAGGAGCAAGGCGTGCCAGGTTGCCTTTCATCACATAATCCTGTGCTCCGGATTTCATCAGCATAACGGCCGTTTCTTCACCAATTGCACCCGAGACCACAATAAAGGGAATATCCAGCCCTTTTTCCTTGAATATCGCCAGGGCTGAGGGAGAATCAAATTGAGGTAAATTGTGATCGGACAGGACAAGATCAAAGACCTGTGTTGAAAGGGCTTCTTTCATCTCATCGCCTGTGGACGCGATCTGGAAATCGACCTCGAAACCTGCCTTCTCAAGTGCCCTGATATTCAGGGCGGCATCGCTTTCAGAGTCCTCAATTTGAAGCAATCTAATATTCATGTTCGTACCCATTTTATTTTTTCTACGGGATGCTATCTGTGTTTTCGACCGTTTTCATCAACCCGGCAGCACCACCGGGGGTTATTCTTTTTCTATCTGAGTATTTCCGCATTCTCATGACGGCTCCTTCAGAGTAAAATAAAAACTGGCGCCCTCCCCGACTTTGGATTCAGCCCATACCTGACCGCCGTGCCGGGTGATGATGCGCTGAACGGTAGCCAGTCCTATTCCCGTACCGGGATACTGGCTGTTTTTATGCAGACGTTGAAAAACTTTAAACAGCTTGCCGGCATAAGCCATATCGAAGCCAACACCGTTATCACGCACAAAAAAGGTCTTTTTGTTCTGACGGTAGACCTCACCGAAAAGGATATGGGACTGGGGAAGTGCGGATGTGAATTTGACGGCATTATCCAGCAGATTTGTCAGGGCGATTTCCAGCAGATGAGGGTCTCCCTTTGAGGTTAACCCCGGCTGTATCACAAACTCTATCTGACGGCCGGGATTGGCCTGAATCAAACGTCCGGTGATAGTCGTTACCAGGGCAGTCAGGTCAACATCCTGCCAGTTTATTTCGCTGCGGGTATCCCTTGAGAACCGCAGCAGGTCCTCGATCAACTGCCCCATACGCTGGGTTTCAGCCCGGATACGGTTCAGAATACCAAAACCCTTTTCTCCCAGTTTATCCTTGTAATCCTCCACCAGTACCTGGCTCCAGGAATCAATACCCCGCAGAGGAGCGCGCAGGTCATGGGAAACAGAATAAGCAAAAGACTCAAGTTCCTTATTGGCGTTTTCAAGCTGGGAGGTGCGTTCACGCACTCGCTCTTCCAGCGAGACATTCAGTTTATGGATTTCTTCTTCTTTGGCTTTGCGTTCGGAAATATCGCGGATAATGGCCTGAAGATAGATTTTATCTTCGATCTTGAAATACCGGGCGCTTACCTCCACCGGAATGGAAGCACCGTCTTTGCGTTTATGAATGGACTCCGCCGTTATTGAGCCCGTTTCACGCATTCTGTTAATCAACACCTGGAATGCACTCAGGTTCTCCGGGGCAACCAGGGAAATCAGCGTACTGGACAAAAACTCGGAGCGTTTATAGCCGTAAATCTCCAGGGCGCGGTCATTGACCTGGACGATTTTCCCCTGTTCATCACATATGAGGATAATGTCGTTGGCATATTTAACCAGGTATTCAAAGGGATTGAGCAAGGCCTTGCGCCTGATATTTTCCTGGGATATCGCCTGATAAATAAGCTGCTGCTTCCGCTGCCATAAATAGGCTGCCGCTACCAGCACAAAAATCAATACCAACAGGGTCGAGCCGATAGTCAGGGCTCCCTCCATATTCCACATGGAAAAGATTTCACCGGAATCGATCTTGGAGACAATGAACCAGGGTGAACCGGGCACCGGTGCTATTGAGGAAAGGACTTTCGAACCGCGGTAATCATACCCGCTGTACAGGCCTTCAGAGCCATTTACAGCCATGACGGCAATATTGTCCTGCCTGTCCAGGGGAGTTGTCATGCTCATGGGACTGACGGAACCGTTTGACAGACTATTCAGGTAAACAGCCCTGTCATCGCTCCTTTCTATCAGCATGGTCTCCGCGGAATGACTGGCGGACGGCCAGGTATCAAGCAGAGGATAGAGGTACTGTTCAGGATCGACATTGAAAACCAGTGCTCCAACGGCTGATTCACTGCCTTCAGTCTCCATGAAAAGAGGAGCAATGATATCCATCCCGGGAGTGCTGCTGTCATCAGAAAGGTAAAAATCGACCCATTCTACCTGGCGTTCATTAATGGCCTTAGCAAGATGCAGGGCTGATGTTTCGGAGATTGTAATCCGGTCAGGATTCAATCCTGCCAGAATTGTGCCTTTAACGTCCACCAGGCTTATGTCAAGGTAATGAAAGGCTTGCGCCATTCCGTCCAGCTCGGTCAGTACGGTCTGTTTAATAGCCGTTTCACCGGGAGAATGGCTTAACCTGGCAGCGCTTTCGATCAGCAGCGGACTGTTCATAACGAATGCTGCATGACTGATCCTTTCAGTCCGCCACCGGGAGATCTGGTCTACTTTCATCAGGGAAACAGCCGATAGCTCACGCTCAGCCGCCCTGAACCCTTGCTGTTCCTGTACCTGGAAAAGGAAATATCCGCCTGCGATTACAATTTCAATAGTGACGACGATGACAAGTACAAACAGCAGGAGCGACCAGGATTTGACAGTCCCTGGCGCACTCCTGGCCTGTTTTACTTTTTCCCTGTCTGCTATCAGCAAAACCTGACGCAGCAAATGGTTTTCCCCAAAACGCATCAGCCTTTAGCCTTTTTTTCTTTCCATTCCAAACAGCCACAACCTGCAAGACAGACTGGTCTACTTTGTGATTTCCAGTTTAGAATTTTGGCGGAAGGGCTTCAACGAGGGAAACACCCATCTGATATGGGTTTAAATTACAGTATTTTTTAGCGGGGAAAAGAGGATTCCGGACATCAGGCACGGTTCCCTGAAACGCTGCGTAACAGGGTTTTAGGGAGAAGTTATACCAACCGGTCCGGACTGCCGGTTAAAGATTGATTCCCAGGGCTTTTACGTCTTCAACAGCAGGCAGCGTTTCAGGCTGTCTCGGCCAGGGATTAATGAAGACCAGCTTGCTGAACTTCCATTCGCCGCCGGTTTTTTCGTACTCGCACTCATACCTGCCCTGCGTCCAGCGGAGGGCATTACCGGTAACCGGGTCAGCTATCAGGATATACAGGAGCCAGTGCCCTCTGGCTTTGCTGCCGTTAATCTCTATTACAGGCAGGGTAGCGAAATGGCCATCACGCCCTTTGCCCTCATTGACGCCGGACATAACCTCGGTAAACAACCGCCGTATCTGTTCTTTTCCGGTGCGCAGCGGATGTCTGTAGATGTGGGCGACGGCATTCTGAGTAAAACACTCGGTCATCATGTCCCATTGACGGTTGTTCAGCCAGAAAACATAATTACGGTGTAAATCTTTAATAGCTTCCTTGTCTTCCAAAACCTGGAGTCTTCTCTCGATTTCAATCAGGTCCATTTCCTTCCCTCCTTGCTTCAATTTCTCCAGGATAGTCATCTCAGGGGGCACAGACAATCAGGACAGGACGCCGGAAAATAACAAAACCCCCGAGTAATGGAAATCGCCTTTTGAGGTTTATTCGTCCGTAACTGTATTTTCATTATAGTCACATACACTCTGGCACTCAATAAAGAAAAAACAGCCGGACATCAAATGTCGGAATCCGGCGACCGGAGGTCATGTCTTTTTTACGGGATGATTTCCAGGCGGTATTTTTGCATGGGCTCCAGCACCGAAACCCGCAATTGCTGGTTGGACTTGAGATTGTGGGCTTTGAACCACCTGTTCATTCCTGTGCTAAACCCCCGGTTGTCATCGGCATGGATGTAATACTTGACCTTGAGCAGGCCGATATCCGTCTCCAGATCAACCTGTGTTGCTTCAGCGGGGAACAGTTCCTTCTTTTCGGAGGGGATATGCAGATAACTATGAGCTAAATAGACAGGGCGGACTGATATTTCAAAACTCACATGGGATGGAATAGCCGTGTCTTTCGGCTTTTCATCCGACAGGATCCTGATCAGCCTGTCCAGGATGCGGTCTGCGACCTCCCTCTTGCGGAGCAGAGGCAAATCCTCCTGCCGGTTGTCTTTGCCAATCAGGGTTACTTTATTGTTGTCTGATCCAAATACGCTGATTTCCCCGGAAATCTCGTTGGCTACGATCAGATCAAGGTGTTTTTTGTCCAGTTTTTTTCGGGCATTGGCGATCAGGTCCCGGCTTTCTGCAGCAAAACCGATTCTAACAAAATTGCCCGTGACCTCGGAGAGAATATCAGGCGTGTTGACCAGGTCAAGTGTCAGCCGTCCTTTTTCTTTTTTGATCTTGTCCGCCGCTACACTGGCGACCTGGTAGTCGGCCACTGCCGCCGCCA